>NZ_JAQVNX010000021.1:23108-29160 GCF_028702905.1 Methanofollis sp. | reverse complement strand
GCTCCTTGTGAGCCTTTGAGGTGGTGTTCATGTCGCCAAACATCTCATGCCACCTCGAAGATCGCTGCTTTTCCGCCGTTCCGTACCACGCGCACGAGGTCGGCCCACGCCGCTGTGAACATCCTTCCGGCGAGGCGCACATTTACCGCCCGGCCGCTCTTTGACTTCGCAACTTCGCCGACCATGCACCCGTCCTTCATGGACCGCAGTGCCTGGCCCTCAAAAAAATATCCGCCGACACCGTCGAGGACGCAGATCAGCCGCCCCTCGAACAGACCTATACGGCCGATTTTTTGGAATCCCATTGTCTATACCTCCCGGAGCGGTCCCCCGCTCCTTATCCCCGTATAGGGGCCAATAGTATAAATATGTTATCATTGGTATGTATTGGTATGTTTATGTAACCAATATATACCAATGCAACCAACAGAAGGGCAATGCCCGAGAAGATGTATACCCTTGAAGAGGTGGCCGAGTTCCTGGCGACGACGCCGCGAGAACTCCGGCGGTATATCAGTGACGGGAAACTCCCGGCCATCAAGATCGGGAAGTCCTGGAAGGTGGCGGAGAGCACCATCGAAAAGATCCAGTCGGGCGAGCTCGTCATCTGATCCCGCCCGCGTTCTTGTGACGCTGGCGCTGTGCCCACCATCACCGGGCACTCCGCTCACGCTCCGGCCCGGGGATGATCTCTCCCGCCGACCCGCCCCCGCCGGCGGCCCGTGCTTGCTCGCCCTGCTCGCGGCGCACCGACCGCCGGGACCCTCCGTCTATCCCCTATCGTACTTGACTGCCCCGGAGGGGAGGAGCCGCTGACAAGCGGCGGGCGGGGTCGCCGACTTCGCCCGAAGGGGATGCTCGCCCATCCCCTGAGGGGGAACGTCGGCCTGAGCGGAGCACGGTGCATCAGCACGGTGCGGAGCGAAGTTTTTCAGCAGCCGGCATGGACCGCACCAGAGTGCGGACCATGCGGGCGTCCTCCTTCTCCAAGAAAAGATCCAGAGGGAGGCACGCGGTGCGTCGCGAGCATGGCGAGGGAGCACGGCGGGCCGATCACTATGCACGCGATCTCTCGCGCACGAGGCGCGCAAAAAATTAATGCCACAGAAGAGAGATCGCGATCCGCCGGCCCAGACATCGAAGGGTCAAATCTTCAAAAAAACGAAGAACGTAACTCCGATGAGGAATTCTCCCCCTCAGCGTTTTTGTTTTCGGTGTTTTTCTCATCTTCAGGCATCAGGAGACGGCTCCGTCTCCCGGTCAGGGCCGCACCGATGACCCGGGCCGCTGCCTCCAGGGCTTCACGTTCATACGCAGACCATTCCGCTTCCGGGAAGGGTGCTTCAAGGCCAAGAGAGCAGGAGCGCCCTTCCTCAGCCTGAAGAGATAGAAGGATACACGACCGTCGTCGACCGTCAGACCCACGGAACCTGAGGATACTGCCGCCGTCTGCGCCTTCTGACACTATAACAGGGTGACACGGCAGGGAAAATCCGTTGTTCACCCACGCATGCATCACCTCCCACGCATCACTCTCCCCACCCTGCTTCTTCAGAACATAGACCCCTTCTGCTCCCGCAGACATTCCAATCTCCGCAAGCACGGCGTCGATCCCCTCTGCCGCACTGCGGTCCCGGAGGAGGAGAGCGGCGGCGCGGACCACGGCGGCGAGGATGACGTCGCGACGCTTGAGGGCCAACGCCGTTTGTTTGCTCAGACTGATGTCGCGCACAATGGCCTGCCCTATGCCCCGCTCGGGACAGGTGCTCTGAGATGTGATCTCGACATCGATCACCTGCCCGTCAGACCTGACCCACTGCGTCTTGAAGGTCCCCTTCCCCTTCTCGGCAACCATCTGCATGGCTCTTCTTCCTCTTTCCACGATCCCATCCGCTGCAAAGTCGGTCACCCTCCTCCCGACAAGATCTTCGGGGGGATAGCCGAGCATCTCGCACGTCGCACTGTTGACCTTCAGGATCACCCCTTCGTTCGTCCTGACGATGATCGCGTCCTTTGAATGCTCGAAGAGGTGCCGATACTGTCTTTCGCTCTCCTGAAGGGCGGCCGTGGCCTGTTCCCTCCCGGTGACGTCCCGTATGATGGCGATGCTGTGCCATACGCCGCGGTATCGCACAGGGGAGAGGGTGCACTCGGCAACAAAGACCTCCCCCCCTTTCCTGACGACCGGTCCGGTGAACCTGCGCCCGGAGAGGATCCGCCTGATCACCCCCTTCATTCTGAACTCTCCCAGGGAGTCCTGGACATGCCGGCGTGTCTTCTCCGGCAGGAGATAGTGGTGGAAGGGCCTTCCCAGGACCTCGTCGGGGCGGTACCCGAAGATCTCCTCCGCGGCCCTGTTCCAGAGGACGACCCGGCACTCGTCATCCGTCATCATGATCCCCTCGCTGGCATTCTCGACGACACTCCGGAAACGCTCGTCGCTCTCCCTGAGGGCGGCCTCGGCACGCCGGCGCCCGACGGCATGGCGGATCTTGGAGACCAGTTCGGTGAACTGAGCGACGGCAGCACCTCCTTTCTGGATGTAGAAATCGGCGCCGCAGTTCAGCGCCTCGATGACGACGCCCTCCCGGCCCCTGCCTGTAAAGAGAATGAAGGGGAGGTCGGGATGCCCTACCCTGACCGCCCGCAGGAACTCAATGCCATTCATCGAGGGCATCTGGTAGTCGGAGACCACCACGTCATAGGGGGAGACATCAAGCAGGGCCAGTGCTTCTTCTGCCGATGCTACCGGCGTCACGATGAAGTCTTTATCCTCTTCGAGAAAGGCACAGGCCAGGTTCAGGAGGAGGGGTTCGTCGTCGACAAGGAGGATACGGATCATGGGGGTATGGAAGGATAGAATAGCGAGCCCCTATAAAAATATGACCATATGACCCGGTCGCCTGACCACCCCAATATCTTTCCCTTCCTGAATGGCATGGGATGCATGGGCATCAGGGTCAGACTGCCCGAGGGGAGGACGGTGCATGAACTTGCCCGGACCATCGCGGCCCTTGCAAACAGCGGCGGGGGAGAGGTGGTGCTCTGCGGCAGTGCCGGGATGGACGAGGTGTCCGGGGCCCTCGCGGCGGTCGTGCCGGTACCGGTCATGCGGACAGAACCGGAAGACGCGGCCGCAGAGAGATCGGTCAGGCAGAGTCTTGTCATCAGGCCGCCTGAAGTTGCGGTCAGGACAGGAGAGGAGGACGTGGCCCTCGCGGTCACACCCGGCGACTCCCTCTGCACCGTAGGGGGAACGGTCTATGCCTTCGAAGAGGGGGAGGTCAGGCCCCTTTCGATCGCGGAGGTGGTGAAAAGGCTTGGTTCAGGGGGGTGACAGGCGGCGATATGCATAATAGGCGAGGACTCAGAGGAGAATATGTGTCTACACGATCCGGAACCACATACAGGGAGCGCATCCTCGCCCTGACAGACAGGGAGGCCCCCGCCCTCCTCGGCCTGTACAGGGAATTTCACGCCTCCCCTGAACTCTCCGGAGCGGAAGAGGAGACAGCCGGAAGGCTTGCCGGTGCACTGGAAGAGGCGGGATGCACCGTCACCCGCGGCATCGGGGGCCACGGCCTCGTCGGCGTCCTTGAAAACGGCGACGGGCCGGTGATGATGCTCAGGGCAGATATGGACGCCCTGCCTATCCAGGAGGAGACCGGACTCCCCTACACCAGCAGGCGCCCGGGCGTGATGCATGCCTGCGGCCACGACCTGCACATGACGTCTCTCGTCGGGGCGGCCCGCGTCCTTGCAGCCTCGCGGGAGTGCTGGCAGGGCACCGTCCTCTTCGTCGGCCAGCCAGCCGAGGAGATCGTCGCCGGGGCGAAAAGGATGATCGCCGACGGCCTTTTTGAGAGGTTTCCGAAACCCGACTGTGCCGTCGCCGTCCATGCAGGCCCTGACATCGGTGTCGGCTGGGTCGGGACGCGGGCAGGCATCCTCTCGGCCGGCGGGGAGTCGATCGACCTCCTTGTCCGGGGCGTCGGGGGCCATGCCGCCCATCCCGACCGGACCCGCGACCCCGTCGTCCTCGCGGCGGAGACGGTCCTCGCCCTCCAGACCATACGGAGCCGCGAGATCGACCCGAACGACTTCTTCGTCCTCTCGGTCGGTGCTGTCCACGGCGGGATAAAGCACAACGCGATCCCCGACGAGGTGGCCTTGAAACTGAACCTCAGGTACCACCAGCGTCTGGTGCGCGACCAGGGCCTTGCCGCGGTCAGGAGGATCGCGGAGGGAACGGCGCTGGCTGCCGGGGTGCCGCGGGAGAGGATGCCGGTTGTCACGGTGATCGACGAGTCGGTCCCGCCCCTCGTCACCGACGCCGCCCTCACCGAAAAGTGCAGTGCCCGGATAGAGGAGTGCCTCGGGGCCGGTGCGGTCGTCGAGATTCCGCCCCTCTCGGGAAGCGAGGACTTTGCCGTCTTCGGGGAGGCCGGCATTCCCCTCGCCTACTACAGGATCGGGACAAAGGGCGAGGGAAGCGAGGACGCGTACCTCCATTCCTCGCACTTCGCCCCGGACGCCGGACCTGCGATCGGGACAGGGACCATCGTCCTTGCCGCGTCGGTCGTCGCATGCGCACGGTGCCCCTGATCCCCTCCCCACAACCCATAGGAGACGATGCCTGTGTTCGAGATAGACCCCTGGATTTTTTCCACCGTCCTGCTGCCCGCCCTCATCTTCTTTGCCAGGATCGCCGACGTCACCCTCGGGACGATGCGGATCATCTTCGTCGCCCGCGGCATGAAGATCGTCGCCCCTGTCCTCGGCTTCTTCGAGATCCTCATCTGGCTCACGGCCATCGGGCAGATCTTCGCGAACCTCACCGACTATGTCAACTACATCGCCTATGCCGCGGGTTTTGCCGCGGGCAACTACATCGGGATCCTTGTCGAGGAGAAGATCGCGATGGGACTTGCGGTCATCAGGATCATCACCCAGAGGGATGCTACCGCCCTCATCGGCACCCTGCGGTCCGCGGGGTACGGCGTGACCGTGATGGAGGCGCAGGGGAAAGCAGGTCCGGGGAAGGTCATCTTCACCGTGGTGCGGCGGCGGAACATCCCTGACGTGATCGCAAAAGTGAGTGCGTACTCCCCGAAGGCCTTCTACTCGGTCGAGGACGTGCGGTACGCCGCGGAGGGGACTTTCCCGCAGGTGCGGGACAGGAAGACCGAACTCAGGCTCTTCAAGTACTTCCGCAAGGGGAAGTGAGAAAGACTATTCTGGATGCGGGCCCATCCGGGCCCATGCCATCGGTGACATGGTTCGAGATCCCTGCCGACGATACGGGCAGGGCGAAGGCATTTTACCGCGACCTCTTCGGCTGGGAGACGACGCCGTTCCCCGTCCCGTTCAAGGACGATTTCTGGATGGTCTCGGCAGGCGGGGGGATCGGGGGCGACCTCTTCGGCCGCGAGTACGCGGGACAGCAGATGATGCTCTACATCGATGTCCCTTCCATCGAGGAATGCCTTGAACGGGTGACGGCGCTCGGCGGCCTGGTGGTCGCCGGGAAGACGCCGGTGCCGGGGATGGGATTCCTCGCGGTCTGCGAGGACACGGAGAAGAACCGCTTCGGCCTCTGGGAGAACGCACCGTGATCAGAGGTGGGCTGCAAGGGCGAGGTCCGCGAGGAGGACGAAGACCGCAAGGGCGGCAAGGTTCCTCCCGGCCGCGGCCACCGCGGCAGCACGACCGACCGGAGGCCTGAAGCAGGCGGCCGCCGCCATCGCAACGGGAAGGAGTGAGGCGAGGGCGGGGGGCGGGCCGTATAGTACCAGCCGACGAGGTTGCCGGCAAGGACGAAGGGGAGGAAGTACAGGGGCGCAGGAAAGAGGAGGGCATAGACGAGGGCGAGAAGGAGGGGAGACCCGATGAGGACGAGGGCGATCTGCCGCGCCGCCGGGGCGAGGTCGGGCCTCTCCAGGAGGACGCCGCTCCCGCCCGGTCGGCCGCACGGTCGAAGTAGTCGCTGCTGTACGAGACAGAGAGTTGCCCGGCCGCAAGGATGGTCCAGCCAAGGAGGAGGCGGACGGGG
>NZ_JAQVNX010000021.1:0-23008 GCF_028702905.1 Methanofollis sp. | reverse complement strand
GGATCGGAGAGAGACGTGAGAGCGTTTGCACGGCCGCGGGTGGTCGTCAGCAGGTGCCTTGGCTTCGACCACTGCCGCTGGAACGGGGACATGATCACGAGCGAGGTCGTACAGATGCTCGCACCCCATGTGGACTATCTCCCGGTCTGCGCCGAGGTCGAGATCGGGCTTGGCGTGCCGAGAAAGCCGGTGCGGTTTGTCAAGGGAGAGGACGGCATCCGCCTTGTCCAGCACGAGACAGGGCTCGACGTCACCGGCAGGATGAAGACGTTCGCCGCGTCCTTCGCCGGCACCCTCCGGGAGATCGACGGTTTTGTCCTCAAGTCCCGCTCCCCGTCCTGCGGGATCAGGGACGTGAAGGTCTACCGTCAGGGCGGGACAGGGGACACAGTTGGGAAGACAGCCGGGGCCTTTGCCGCGGCCATGGCCGACCGTTTTCCCAACCTCCCTGCCGAGGACGAGGGAAGGTTGCGGAACAGGCGGATCAGGGAGCACTTCCTCACGCGCCTCTTCACCCTGGCGGCATTCAGGGAGGTGCGGGCAGGCGGCGACCTGCGGGAACTTGCCGCGTTCCACACCCGGAACAAACTCCTCCTGATGGCCTACAGCCAGAAAGAGATGCGAGAACTCGGGAAGATCGTCGCAAACCCCGACAAAAAAACATTTCCCGGGGTCGCGGGGGAGTACGGCGACCACCTGAACGCCGCTCTATCGCGAGCGCCCCGTTACACCGCAAACATCAACGTCCTCCTCCATGCCCTGGGCCGCTTCAAGGCAGGGATCTCCCCTGCGGAGAAGACCTTCTTCCTCGACACCCTGGAGCAGTACCGCCAGGACCGGGTCACCATCTGCCCGAACCTGATGATCCTCAGAGGCTGGATCGTGCGGTTCGAGGACGACTACCTGCGGGAGCAGACTTTCTTCTCCCCCTTCCCCGCCGAACTGATGGGGGTATCGCAGGACCTCTCCCACCGCCAGAGGGACTACTGGGAAAAATGACGAGAATTGGGATCGCACTGGCCTGTCTGGTCGCCCTTGCCGCAGCGACGGCCGCCGCCTGCTGCCTCGGCACCCCTGACGGCAATCTCCCCGAACCGGTGTCCTTCAGGGCCGAGGCAATCCATACGGGCGGGGCACCCGACGAGGCCGTCTTCCTCTACTATCCTGACAGTGCCGAACCTGCCCCCTACTTTGCCACCTTCGAGATCAGGCAGGGCGGGAGGGTGGCCGTCGCGGTGGCCGGCAGGGTCTACGAGGAGATCTCCGCGGACCGCCCGATCAAACTCCCGGCCGTGCCGGCAGAACCCGGCGTCACGGTGGTCGCGAAGACCGACATCATCGACAGGTACGGGAGGACCGTCCACAGCAGCGAGACCGCCCTCACCCCCGGACTCGTTCAGACCACCGGATAGCCCGCCTCTCTCCACGCCGTGATCCCGCCCTCCATATTGTAGACCTCCGCGAAACCGTCCTTCGCCATCATCTCCGCGGTCCGGGCGCTCCTGTTGCCGAGGCGACAGTAGACAAGATAGGTCTTCCCGCGGTCGAGGGCCGAGATCTCGCGGGAAAACGAGTCGTTGCGATAGTTGATAGTCACCGCCCCCTCGATATGCCCGGCCGCGACCTCGCCGGGCGTCCTGACGTCGAGGACGACAAAGGCGGGGTCGCCTTCATGATCGGCGATCCGAGCGCGGGCCTCCTCCACATTCACATTATTCACCTCAGATCCCTCGCCGGCGAGGGCCACCAGAGGGAGGTCCCCCATCACCAGTCTCCCGCTGCCTGCGAGTCCAGCGACCAGCGCCACGAGGAGAAGGGCGCAGCAGACGGCGGCCAGCATCATCTTCGCCATGCACAGATCTCGTCATCTCAGAAAAAGATGGTGCCTGATCAGGCAGATTCTGTCCTTTCGAAAAACCAGGCGCCGAGGGCGAGGAGGACCAGGACGAAGGCAAAAAGGGCGGCGGCGTCAAAGAGAGGGGAGAAAGACGAGACGCCGGTCAGCACGCCCCGCAGACCGTCCACCCCGTAGGTGAGGGGGTCGGCATAGGCGAGGGGCAGAAGCCATGCCGGGAGGTTTTCGATAGGGAAGAGGGCGCCTGAGAGGAAGAAGATCGGGAAGACGACGAAGTTCATGATGAGGGAGAAGCCGTGGATGTCCTTCATGTTCGAGGCGAAGATCAGGCCGAGGGAGATGAAGGCGGCGGCGATGAGGAGCATGAAGGCGACCGCTCCAAGGAAGGGGAGGGCGCCCGGAAAGGGGAAACCCATCGGGACCGCAAGGAGGAGGATGAGCACCCCCTGGATGAGGGAAGTCGTCGCCCCGCCCGCGATCCGCCCCAGAACGATCGCCGTCCTGCTGACTGGCGCCACCATGATCTCCTTGAGGAACCCGAACTCCCTGTCCCAGAGGACCGAGATCCCGGCAAAGGTCGAGGAGAAGAGGATCGTCATGCCGAGGATGCCGGGCACGAGAAAGGTGACATAGTCGATGCCCGCAGGTATGCCGGGGACGCTGCTCGTCCGAAAACCGAACCCGAGAAACGCGAGGAAGAAGATGGGCATGCCGAGAGTCCCGACGACCCGCGACTTCGCCCTGAAGAAGCGGATCATCTCCCTCTGCCAGAGAACGGCGATCGCGGTGAGGTCTCTCATGCACCCTCCCTGATCGACCGTCCCGTCACCTGGATGAAGACGTCTTCCAGGCTCGGTTTTCTCAGGTTCACCGCGGTGACCACGACCCCGGCCGCCTCGGCGGCGGCGATGAGGGCGGGGATATGCCGCTCGCCCTGCTCGACGGTGAGGGTGATGGCGCCGCCCGTCACTCCTGCTTGATTGACCCATGGAAGACCGGCAATGGCCTTCAGGAGGGGTTCGGCGTCCCCTTCGATAGAGAGGGCGATCGCATCGCCGCCAAGTGCTTCCTTCAGTTTTTCCGGAGTGTCGAGGACGGCGATGCGGCCGTGGTCGATGATCGCCACCCTGTCGCAGAGGTGGTCGGCCTCCTCCATATAATGGGTCGTCAGGATCACCGTCACCCCCCGCTCATGGTTGAGGGCCCTGATATACTCCCAGATATGCCGCCTCGTCTGGGCGTCGAGCCCGAGGGTCGGTTCGTCCAGGAAGAGGACGCGGGGGTGCTGGATGAGGCCGCGGGCGATCTCCAACCGGCGCTTCATCCCGCCCGAGTATTCGGCGACCAGGGCGTCGGCCCGGTCGGAGAGTTCCACCAGGTCGAGGACCGCCCTGATCCGCTCTTCCCTCTCGGCGCGGCCGATCCCGTACATCCGGGCATGGAAGTCGAGGTTCTCCCTGCCGGTGAGGTTGGTGTCCAGCGCCGGTTCCTGGAAGACGACGCCGATCTGCTCCCTGACCCGGTCCCGCGACCCGACGATGTCGGCACCCGCGACCTCCGCAGTGCCCTCTGTCGGGGTGAGGAGGGTGGTGAGCATGCTGATCGTCGTGGTCTTTCCCGCGCCGTTCGGCCCGATGAGCCCGAAGATCTCCCCGTCGGCCACCTCGAAGGAGATATGATCCACGGCGACGAGGCTGCCGAAGACCTTCGTCAGCCCTTCGACCCTGATGGCAGGCATGAGTGAGATCTCGTCCTCACGCATTCAAAATCTTTGGGATGGGGAAGGGGTTTTATTCCTTGACCGGAGAGTAGGCCTGAAGATCATGGCCGCAGTTCCTGCAAGTGTCTTTGTCCCGTTTCTCTCGACAGAAACCCTCTTCCTCCTCGTTGTCCTGATGGTCCCGATCCTCCTCCTGTACCTCTTCATCATCGTCAGCGAGGAGGCGTTCGAACTCGCGGGCATGAAGGCGTCGCGGGCCCTGGTCATGACAGTCGGGGCGCTGATCGGGAGCCTGATCGACATCCCCTTCGCGGTCACCAACGGCGTGATCCTTGCCGTGAATGTCGGCGGGTGCATCATCCCCCTCCTCCTCTCGGCCGAGGTGATCGCACGGCAGAGGGTGCGGGCCGGGCCGGCGGCCCTCGCCGTGATCTTCGTCGCCCTTGTCTCCTATTATTTTGCGACGCCGGTGCAGGGGGAAGGGATCCTGATGCCCTTCTATATCGCACCTCTTGCCGGGGCCTTTGCAGGCATCCTCCTCACCAGGGCGGACATCACCTCGCCGGGAACCGCCTATGTGGGCGGGGCGGTGGGCACCCTCCTCGGTGCCGACATCTTCCTCCTTGCGACGCCGGGGACGATCAAGATGATCTCGGGTGGCGAACCGACCGTCCTCTCCATCGGTGGGGCCGGGGTCTTCGACGGCATCTTTCTCACCGGCATCCTCGCGGTCTTCCTGGCGGCCCTGGTCGCACGGCGGATCAGGCGGGTGAACTCGGGGCTGTAGTCATGTCACGATTCACGCCGACGGGACCGCGGCGATCATCTCTGAGAATCCCCTCCTCTCACGCGGACCCGCTACCTTCTCCTTACAGTTTACCAGGAGATTACCTCGAAGACCTAACTGTCTTCCATGCTCTCTATCGCTCACACTCGGCGTTCGGAGGATGGCAATCTTCTTTCTCCAGATATCCTGTTCGCTCTCGTGGTTGCGGAGGTTGATCTCCATTGCAAGGGCTCAGAACAGTGGAACGTTTCAGCGAAAGCCTTCGGCTTTCTTGACTCTCTCCGGGTGTCCCCGCTCGCGATAGGGTCCGGGAAGGCGTTCCTCAGACCGAGAAGAGCAGCCAGGCCTCGCGGATATGGATCGCCTGCATGCCAAGGCGCCGCGCCGGGATGATGTCGTTCGTCATGGAGTCGCCGATGAAGAGGGCCTCCTCCGGTTCGACCCCGATGCGCCTGAGGGCGACCTGAAAGATCCGGTCGTCGGGTTTCTTGCACCCCACGTCGGAGGAGAAGACGGCGGTCCTGAAGAAGGGGGCCAGGCCGAACATCCGGAGCTCGACCTCGGAGAAGACCCGCTGCCCGTTGGAGACGACGCCGAGGGGATAGCCGTACAGGGCCGAGAGGAGTCTCCGGCTCCGCGGGAAGGCGCCCAGTTTCCTGACAGTCGCGGCCCGGAAGGACCGGGCGAACATGACCCCGAGGATGGTCTCGTCCAGCGGCCAGGCGGCGTAGTCCCGGCAGATCCCGGCAAAGATCTCCTCGACCCTCACCTCGGGATGGGCCTCCGTGCTCTGTGCCATCATCCAGGCGATCCTTTGCCTGTACTCGTCCCTGAGGTCTTCGGGGGCGATCCGCACACCCTGATAGGCCGCCCACGTGCTGAGGGTCTGGTAGCCGCAGAGGCCCCTCTCGTCTGTGCTGATGTCGAGCAGGGTGTCGTAACAGTCGAAGAGTACGGCGCGGACCCGCGTGAAATCTACCGGTGCCTGAGACATGCAAGGGCCTCCTTTTTCAGCCATTCCTTTTCATGGTTTCCGATCGAAAGGCGCGCCATACGGAGATAGCCGAGGGCCATGGAGAAGGGGACGCACCCGGTGACGTACCTGAACGCATCGTCCGATCCCGCATAGTGCCAGAGGAGATGGCCGAGATAGGGTTCGGCCCTCCCGGCATCGCCGTACCGACGCCTGAAGGCGTACCTGATCTCGGCGCAGAGGATGCCGAGGTCGTGCGCCGGGTGCGCACCTGTCCAGGCGCTCTCGAAATCGACCGCTACGACCCCGTCCTCCCCGAAGAGATAGTTTGTCGGCGTGGCGTCGCGGTGGATCATGCAGCCGCGGCGGCGTTCCAGGGTGCCGGCGTCCCGCCACCGCCTGAGGCGGCGGTTGAAACGCTCCTTCTCTCCCGGCGAAAGATCAACCTGGCCGAGGACGCCCTGAAAAGTAGTAAACTCCCTCTCCAGGTCGTACGCCGACGTGCCCCTCCCGTGGAGACGACGCAGGAGGCCGGCGATGTCGGTCAGGCGGTTGAAAAGGGAGGGGTCGTCCCTGAGGAAATCGAGGAGCGGCCGCCCCCTCACGTACCCGGTGACAAGGGCGCAGTGATAGTCGGCACGGACGGCGATCGGTTCGGGGACCGCGATCCTCCGCCGCGCCTTTTTCAGCATCCTGTACTCGGTTTCCATCGCCTTCTCCGGGTCGAAGCGATGGTTTGTCCCGGTCGGTTCGGCAAAGAACTTGCTGACGACGTTGACCCCTTCGCCGTGAAAGTCGTACCTGCAGACCGTGTGCGACGCCGGCCTGATCAGGTAGACATCGGCCGGGGCGTCGGCGTGCCTGATCCGACCGTCGAGGACGGAAACAAGCCAGTCCCGGAAGGGGTCGCCGGGGGAGAGGGTGCCGACATGCTGTTCACGCCTCATGGCGCACCTCCCGCAGGGCCGCGGAGGCTCTTAACACTTCAGCGACGCTCCACGCCTGCGCGATGCAGCCGCCCGGCCTGTGCGGCGGGTCGCCGTCGAAGCATTCGGAGATCGTGCCGAGGCCGGCGTCGGCGAGATGGGCGCGGAGGGGGACGAGCAGGGGGTCGGGGTCGACGCCGGGTTCGTAGACCCCGAGGGCGTCGATGTAAAAGCCGAGAAGCCAGGGCCAGACTGTCCCGTTGTGGTAGGCGGCGTCGCCGGTGAACCGACCCGCATACCCGGCCTCGCGGGGCGAGAGTGTGCGCAGGCCGAAGGGCGTGAGAAGTTCCGACCTGACCACTGCAAGGGCCCTCGTCGCCCGGTCGGCCGGCGGGATGCCGAGGGCGAGGGCGACGACCTGGTTCGGCCTGACCGCCGGGTCGGCAGGGTCGATGAGGTCGAAGAAGCAGCCCTTCTCCTCGTTCCAGAACCGGCCGAAGGCCTCTTCGGCCTCGCGGGCCGTCACCGGGCCGTCGACGCCGAGGGACTCCGCGAACCTGAGGGCCGCCACCCAGAGGGCGTTGACCTCGACGGGCTTTCCGGCGCGGGGCGTGAAAGGGGTGTCCATCCAGGTGCTCCGCGGGGCGACCGAGAGGAGCGCACCGTCGAGGCGCGTCACCGGGCTGTCCTGATAGCCGTCGAGGATGGCGGCGACCTGCGGGCGCATGGAGCGGACAAATGTCGGGTCTTTCTCTCCGGTCGCATACCTTGCGAGGGCGAGGACGAACCAGAGGGCGGCGTCCGACGAAGAATAATCGTCGGGAGGCCTGTTCGGGATGAGGCCGCCCCGGATCATGCCGGCCCAGCGGGTGAAGATGCGGCGGGCGCTGGCATGGTCGCCGCGGGACAGGAGGAGGCCGGGCAGGGAGACGAAGGTGTCCCTGCCCCACTCCTCCGCGAACCAGTGGTAACCCGCGAGGATGCCGTCGCCGGCAAGGAAGGTGTCTGCGGCGCGGGAGAGCCAGTCACCCGACTTTTTTGGGGGAGACCATCCTCCGCCCGCGTCGGCAGTCAACCTGAATGTCCGGTCCTCCCCGCCGCCCTCGAAGACGCCGGGGCAGAAGAGATCCTCCTGGTGGGCATAGCCCCGCTCCCTCTCCACCTCGTAGAGGACGTCGCGGTAGACGGTCGGGGCCGGGGTGAAGGGGAGGTCAGACCTGACTTTCAGGGGGCCGACCTGAACGCCGTCAGGGAGGGGGGCGGCCAGGAGTTTGTCGCAGGATCTCCTCACCTCATGGACGCCGCGGCAGGCAACGAGGGGCGCCACCCTGAGCGTCCCCTCGCCGAGGAGGTCGTACCTGACGGAGAGGACGCCGTCGAAGGAAACCGTCTTCCGCAGGACCGCACCCCCGGCATGGTAGACGAAGACGGGCTCCGGCGAGAGGGAGACGGCGGCGAGGGCGGCAAGCCCGCGGTCGTCGTTCCCGCCCGCATAGGCCGCCGGCGTGAGGGCGGTGCCGTCCAGGTACTCGTCGAGGCCGGAGAGGAGGACGCGGCCGTCCCTGACAAGGAGGCCATGATACTTCCGGGTGTTCCCGGCAAGGGAGGAGGAGGCATAGGCGCCGTCAGCGACAAGGAGGTACTCCTTCGTCCGGGCGAACGCACGGTCCTGGAGGCCGGCGGAGAAGGCGATCACGGCCTCTTCCCCCCTCTGGCGGCCGCCTCGTAGACCGCCGCCGTCTCCCGCGCCGCCCGGTCCCAGGAGAAGAGGGAGACGGCCCGCGCCCTCCCGTTCATCCCCATAAGTTCCCGCAGGGCGGAATCGCGGAGGACGAGGGAGAGATAGGTGGCGATGTCTGCCGGGTCATGGGGGTTGATGTGGAAACCGCAGATGCCGTCGCCCGCAGGCACGACCTGCTCCCGCATCCCCGAGGTGCCCCGCGCCCCGACGACGACAGGTTTTCCCATCGCCATCGCCTCGGTGCAGACGATGCCGAAGGGTTCGTAGGTCGAGGGGAAGACGCAGACGTCGGCGGCGGCATAGCGGAGGATACGCTCCTCTTCGGGAAGAAAGGAGAACTCCAGGTGGACCCGCCCCTCCCCGACCTCGTCGGCCAGGCACCTGATCTCCCCGTCCATCTCACCGACGCCGAGGACGAGGAGGTGCGCCGCGGGCACCTTTTGCAGGAGCATGCCGAAGGCCCGCAGAAGGGTGTCGGCCCCCTTCACCCGCGTCAGCCGGCCGATGAAGAGGACGAGGGGGTCGCATCCGATGCCGAGGCGCTCCCTGAAGGCCCGCACCGCCGCCGGCGGAATACGGGCGGGGTCGTACTTCGCCGTATCGACGCCATTGTGGACGACGCGAATCTTTTCGGCAGGGACACCGAGGGCGAGGAGTTCGTCCTCCATCGCATGGCTGACCGTGATGACGGCGGCCGCCGTCTCCAGGGCGCGGGCCTCGATGGCCCTGACAGTCGGCGACCCTCCTCCCTCGGACCTTCCCCCTTCGGTCGAGTGGACATGGAAGACAAAAGGAATGCCGAAGGTCGCGGCCGTCACCATCGCGGCCGGGGCGGCGAGCCAGTCGTGCGCCACCGCGAGGTCGGCCCCCTCGCCGCGGGCAAGGAGGTCGCCGGCGGCGATGATGTTGTAGAAGAGATAGTCGGCAAAGAAGTGGGCGGCGTCGGGGGGCCAGGCCGCAACCTCGGAGGGCAGGACCACTGGAAGGAGAGGAGCGGGTTCGGGGAGGGGGAGGCGGCGGACATGGGCTCCGGCCCACTCCTCCTCCACGGCCGCGTTCCCCATCCTGAAAGCGTAGACGGTGAGGTCGTGGCCTGCCGCCGCAAGGCGCGGGGCCATCTCCAGTGCATATGTCCCGAGGCCGCCCCGGATGAAGGGGGGGAACTCGTCCAGAAAATAGGCGACCCGCATCAGAGCACCTTCTCGTAGACCTGTTCCATCGCCCGCGCCACCGCCTCCCATCTGAACTCCCTCTCCACCTTCTCCCGGCCCTGCCGACCGAGGGTGGAGCAGAGTCTGCGGTCGCCGATGACGGTGTTGATCCCGTCCGCGATCCCCTCGGCCGAGACCGGCACCTTGACGCCGTTCACCAGGTGCTCGATGTTCTCGCCGAGGCCGCCGACGTCGGAGGCGACGACGCACCGGCTCGCACTCCAGGCCTCGGTGAGGATCAGGCCGAAAGGCTCGTTCCTGCTCGGGATGGCGACGATGTCCGCGGCATTGAGGAGACTGACGAAGTCGGGTTCGGCAAGATAGCCGAGCACCTGCGCGGGCATCCCCCGGGTATGGCGGGCGACCCAGTCCTGCATGTCGCCCTTGCCCGCGAAGATGAAGTTCGCGTCCCAGCGGTGCCGCAGCACGGACGGGATCGCCTTCACAAGGATGTCCGGCCCCTTCTGGTAGACGAGACGGCCGCCGAAGAAGACGAGGGGCGCATAGGGGTGGAGGCCGTACCGGCGCTTCACCGCGCCCTGGTCGACACGCATCGCAAAGGTTTCCGGGTCGATCCCGTTCGGGACGGCGTCGATCTTCCAGGCAGGGACAGCGTACAGGTCGATCACCTCCGCCCTCAGGGTCTTCGAGACGGCGACCACCCTTTTTGCGATATAGGCCCCGTACCACTCCTTGCCTGATATTTCGCCGAACTCCCACCACCCGCCTTTCTGGTTGCCGTTCCGCCCGTACTCGGTGGAGTGGAAGGAGAGCACCGTCTTCCTCTCCCGCAGGCGGTGCATCGCCTCGACAAAGTGCCAGTCGTGAAAGTGGAGGATGTCGAAGGGGGGAGAGTCCTCCTCGCGGAACTGGCGGCAGGCCTTCAGGGCGAGGTCTTTGCAGAACTCGACGATGTTTCCGCCGTGCGGGTCGCAGTAGTGGTAGACGACGCCGTTTTTTTCCGGCGGCCCGGAGCCGCGGGTGAAGAAGTGGACCTCGTGGTCGCGGGCAAGGGCCTCGGCAAGGCAGGTCGCCGCCGGGGCGAGGCCGCCGACCCTGATACCGTGAAGGGACTCCCAGCAGAAGAACGCGATCTTCAGTCGCCGCAGAGCAAACACCTCCGTGCACGGACCGCCTCTCGCACGTCGTCAGGGGTCGCACAGGCCGAGACCGCCCGCGCCAGCCTTCTGTCGCCGACAGAACCCTCGATCCAGCGGGGGTAGTCGCCGCGGTCGAGGTGCCACCAGACCGACTCGCGGGGCGCTCTTTCCAGGGCCTCCTCGAACTCCCTGAGGCTGTGCGCCGAGACGCCCGCGTACTGCCCGCCGGGGAAGCAGAAGTGGAAGGCGCGGTCAGGCGGGAGAGAAGCGACCACCCGTCTCCCCCTGCCGAGACACCTGCCCTCCAGGTGGGAGAGCACCCGCATGTAGGTGTCATGGGAACCGTCATTCCCCTCGGGACAGAAGTAGCGGTGCACCTCGCCGCAGGACCCGTCCTTTCGTGCGAGGTAGTAGAAGTGGTCGCTCGTCCCGAGATAGCGCCAGAGGTCGGGGCGAGCAGCCCTCGCGGGGGAGTGTTCGAGGGCGAAGAAGGCGCTCTGCTGGACAGGGTTGCCGAGCCAGGCAGACGCGTCTTTCTCAAGGTCGGCCCAGGAGACCATGTTTTCGAGGGATAACTCCACGGCCGGGGGGGAGGCGGCCGCCTCCGACGGGAGGAGAGTGGCGACGCCGGCCTCGTCGAAGGACGCGGGCAGGGCTTCGAGGAAGTCCAGGATGCCGCTCTCTTCCTTATGGTGCTCGCCGAAGGTCTCGTAGTCGATGAAGACATGGGCGCACCGCCCGGATGAGCGGGCGACCCAGGAGGCATAGGTCTCTGCCATCAGCGGGTGCTTGTCCCACCCGGCCCAGGAGAAGCGGAAGGCGATGTCGTCGGAGAGAGGGCAGTTCCGCAGGAGGAGAGGGAGGCCGTCACAGGTGTAGGTCTCATTCGGGTCCAGCCCGCCGAGCAGGCGGTCGGCCCCCTCGGTATAGACCGCGGAGAAACCGAGGTCCCGCACGACGGCGGCGATCCGGTCGTCCAGCGCGAACTCGGTGTTCTCGGCGACCGTCGGCACTCGCCCGAAGAGGTCGTGCATCAGGTCGGCGTGCATCCGCATCTGCAGGCTGAGTTCCTCCGTGTCGGCGAAGAAACCGGCGAGGCTGTGGTAGTAGGTCTGGGCGAGGAACTCGGCGTTTTTGTGGGCCGCCACCTCGGCAAAGAGGGCGAGGGCGTCGGGGTTCCACCGCTCAAGTTGCTCGACCAGCACCCCGGAGAGGGAGAAGGCGCACCTCATCCCGCCGTCGAGGGCGTCCAGGACGATCTCCGTCGCCGGGATATAGCACCGGGCGGCGACGCGGTCCAGGATCTCCCTGTTCAAGGGATCGAAGTAGCAGTCCTTCAGGTCACGCCGACCTCTCGCCATCGCCGGTACAAAATCCCTGTTGAGCCTGAAGGGCTGGTGCACCTCAAAGCCCAGACATATCGCCGCCATGAACGTCCCCCCCATCGACGCGGCCTGATGCCTGTCACCCCTCCTATCCCCGGACGGAATATTAAATGGTATCTTCGGGGACGGGCAGGGGAGAGGGATCCACTGTCTTCCCCATACTGCCTGCCGGGGGACTGCCTCGAAAGCCTGATGGCTTCTCATGCTCCCTTCGGTTGCACCTCGAAAACCTACGGTTTTCTAGAACTCGCTACGCTCGTTACCCCCGGATCCCCATCTCAGAATAGTTCGGGGGAAGAAAGAACAGGAAACCCAGAAAGGGGGAGTGCCATCTCAACCTATCCGCACTGAGATGTGCGACAGAAAAAAGCATGAAAAGAGGAGGAAAACCTCCCCGGAGACTCACTCCGTCTTTCCGGAGTCCCCGTCCTTCCCCTGGATGTCGCAGGAGATGCAGGGCTCGGAGTCCTTTTCCTCGTCCATCACCCTGTAGGCGTCGGCGAGGACGGAGGCATTGGAGGCGAGGCCCGCAATGAGGATCGCCTCCAGGATCTCGTCGCGGGTGGCGCCCTTCGCCTTCGCCGACGCCATATGGTACTCCACGCAGTGGCGGCACTTGAGGGCGGCGCCGACGGCAAGGCTGATCAGTTCGATGCACTTCGGGTCGAGGTGGCTGGTCTCGAAGACCGAGGACTTGTACAGCAGGTGGGAGATGAGCACCTCGGGCCTCTCCCCCATCCTTTTCAGGATCAGGGGCGCCCTCCCATACTCCTCCTCGACCTCGGCAAGCCACCGGGACGCGGTCTCCTTCTTCCCTCCCTCCAGGACCTCGGCGAGTTTCTCTTCAAACTCCATCTTTACACCATGGTGTTGGTTTCAGAGAAGGGTTTTATCCGGATCCAGATGTAGTTTCGCATCTTCGAGGGGAGGACGTCGGCGACGTCCCCGACAGTGACGCCCTCCTCGATCTCCAGGGCCCGAAGCTCCTTTGCAAAACTCTCGTAGGAGAGTTTCACCCGCAGCCCCGCCATCTGGACGGTGACGGGCGTCGGGTGGGTGACGGCACGGACCTCGGGCACTTTCTCCAGGATCACGTCCATCAGACGTGCCGGCGAGACGGAGAGGGGGTCCTTCGCGATCGCCGCCCGCCTCTCGTCCAGGACGCGGGCCACCTCCTCGACCATCTCGTCCAGGACGGAGAGTTCTTCCGGCCGCTTTGTCCGGTGCATGAGGCGGCCCATCTCGCCGACATAGCCCTCCACAGGCGGGTCGATGACAGCCTTCAGGCGGTCGGTCGGCGGCGCTCCGGTGAGGACGATCGGCACGCGGATGCCCCGGCGGAGGTGGGGGAACTTCTCCTCGATACAGACCTCGAAGTTGCCGAGCACGTAGACCGCAAGGTCGTGCTCGTTGATCGTGTCCCTCTCCTCCACATTGAGGTTCGCGATCCTCTTGCCGAAACCGCGGGCAAGGCCGACCATGTTCGTCTTCGCCCCGGCCCGCCGCAGGTACTCGGCAACGTCGCAGGAGGAGTGGGGGAGGTGATGGATCTCCAGAGAGGGAGAGACGACGGCGATCTCCGTGCCGACGAGGGGCGCGACCGTCACCTCGCCGCCGAGAGGCCTGCCGACCGTCCGGATCAGTTCCACGTCTTCCTTCGGCACCAGGCACTGGAGGACGACCTCCTGGGCGATCATGTGCTTCTGCACGATGTAGCCGCCGAGGTCCTCGATGAGGTCGACAACCTCGTCGTGCCTGAAGACACCCCCCTTGTAGGTGATGGGCACAAAGATCACAGGCTCACCCCGATCAGGTCCAGCTTCTCCGCGACCAGGGTCTCGACGACCTCCGGGTCGAGGGTGTTCTCGCTTGCCACATAGTAAAAGACCCCTTCGCGGTGGTACTCCCGGCGCACCTTGAACCCCTCGGGGGCGATGATCTGGAGGGCGTACACGAGGTCCTTATAGAGGCCCTCCTCCGGGCGTGCGACGACGATCTCCTCGATCGCCCGCGGGTCCTCCCCTTTCGGCACCGTCACGACGACAGAGAAGCGGTCGGGCTGCTCGACAAAGTCCTTGCCGAAACGGCCCCAGAGGGCCTGGAGCATCGGCGCAAGATAGGTCTCGTCCCCGATCGAGAGGACGGCCCGCCCTTCCTCGTCCACGTTCACGTCGGCAAAGTCCCGCACCAGCACAGGGCCGCCGAGGGGGTGGGTCGCCCCGACCGCGACAAAGACCGGGACATGCGGGTCGATGAAGATGTGGAGTTTCGAAACGACCCGCACAAGGTCGAGGTCGAGGAGGACGTCGTTTGCGATCCTCTCGTACGCCTCCCTCCCCTTCTCCTCGATGCATTCGACCCTGAAGTACTCAAGCGTGGCCATCTCCCTACTCTCCCTTCACAAAACCCGACGCAAGCAGAGCGCACCCCACCGCACCGATATACTGGGAATGGTGCGGGACGACGATCTCGGTCTGGAGGAGCTGGCCCATCGCGTACACCAGCCCCTGGATCAGGGAGGTGCCGCCGACCATGATCACCGGCTCCTTGATGTCCACCTCCTGGAGCTGCTGCTCGAAGACCTGCTCAGCCACCGAGTGGCAGGCCGCCGCAGCGACGTCCTCCCTGCTGCTCCCCTCGGCAAGGGCGTTCACCAGGCTCTGCGTCCCGAAGACGATACAATACGAGTTCATCGGCACCTTCTCGCCCATCCCCTTCATCGCGAGGGGGCCGAGTTCGGTGATGTCGATGCCCAGGCGCTTCGCGGTCATCTCAAGGAACCGACCACTCGCCCCGGCACAGATCCCGCCCATCGTGAACATGCCGGGTATCCCGTCCTGGACCGTGATCGCCTTGTTGTCCATGCCGCCGATGTCGATAACGGTCGCGGGGCCGTGCTGACTGCCGGCAAGGTAGACGGCGCCCTTCGAGTTGACGGTCAGTTCCTCCTGGACGAGTTGCGCGTTGAAACGCTTGCCGACGAGATACCGGCCGTACCCGGTCGTCCCGATCGCCTGGATGTCGTTCATCGTGAGGCCGGCCTCGGCCAGGGCGAGGTCGACGACCCCTTCGGCGCTCTTCAGCACCTCGGTCGTCGGGAGCCAGCCTGTGCCGACGATCTCGTTGTCCTTCATGACCACCGCCTTCGTCGTCGAGGAACCCGAGTCAATGCCCATGGTGATCCCTTCCTGCTCCTCGCGGGCGAGGAGGGCGCGGCGCCGGGCGATGGTGGTCAGGGCCTCCATCCTGGTGAGGAGGGTGCCCGCGGTCGTCCTCTCGGTGAAGGAGTACGAGACGACAGGGAGGCTGGAGTTCTCGTGGATGTACCGGCGGAGTTCGTTTCTCACGATCGCCGCCTCGGCGCACCTGAAGCAGGTGGCGATGAAGACGGCGTCGGCGTCGATCTTCCCGTCGACAAGGGCCTTCGCCCGCCCGATCGCAAGTTTCAGGTCAGGACTCCGGACGTCGAGACCGAAGCTCTCGAAGCCCTCCCGCACGTCGTCGAGCATGATGTCGGGGAAGAAGACCTCGGCGTCGACCATCGCCGCGGCGTCGTTGATCTCCTTCTGAACGCCCGAGTACTCGGGCCCGCAGGAGAGCTGGGCGATCCGCACCTTCTCAGTCATTCCGACGCCTCCTTCGGAAGACCATTAAGGAACTCCCTGATCGCGGCGACGAAGGCGATGCCCTCGTCTTCGCTCTCAGGATAATCGAGTTCGAGGACAGGGATGCCCATGTTTCGCAGGTGGAAGAGGATCAGTTCGTTCGTCCGGGCGCACCCCATGCAGCCGAAGGCGAACTCAGGGTCCCTGACGATGACCGCGGCCTCTGCCGCCTCGATCAGGGGGCCGTACACGGCCATCCTCCCCCTGACCCCTGACGGCACCTCGACGGCCGCCCACTTCAGCCCCTTCTTCGGTTCTTCGGGGGTGATCTGGAGGGGCGGGCTCTCGAAGCCCGGGGTCTGGATACGTTCGCGTATGCCGATCGCCGATCCGAGAGGTTCGTGCCCGAACCTGGCGACCATGTCGGAGAGGATGAGGCTCGTCGCTGGATAGATAAATACCTTCGCCATATTACGGTTCCTCTGCGTCCATCATTTCTTTCAGTCTCCGTGCGTCCAGGGATTTCGGTTTTTCAGGCAGAGACGGGGCCGTCGCCGCGGCCGCCTCCAGGCCCTTCGAGATGTACCGGACCTTCTTCATCTCGAACTCGTGGCCAAGGTAGCCGGGTCGGGCCCCGCCGAGGTTCGCCCGGCAGCGGCGTTCGTCGCCGGGGGGAAAGCCCCGGTCCTTCACGAAGATGTGGAACGGGTCGAACTCTCTGACCTTCGCCACCAGGGCCTCGACCTCGTCGGGCGTGCCTGTCACCTGGAGGCCGAAACAGGTCTCCTTGATCATGACGCCGCCCGAGATCTCGTAGGCCCTGACCGCAAGATCCTTCGGGGTGAGGAGGGGGGACTCGACGAAGACGTACTTCGTGACCGTGCCGACATATGTCGGGATATACTCAGCCATGGCGCTTCACCTCCCGCACATAGACGGTCTCCCCTTCCTTGAAACGGGCGACCTTCTCCAGGTCGAGCACCCTCCCGATGAGGTTCGTGCTCTCGAAGGGTTCGGAGGTCGGGCCGAACTCGGAGTTGTCCGTCGCCCGCACGCCGACCATCCCGGCGCCCCGGCGGGACTCGTTGGTCATTGCGAGGGAACCCGAGGGCACGAGGTCCTTCGGGACGTTCTCAGGGAGGATGTTGATGCTCTTTTTGATCTTCGGCTGGAAGAGGGTGACGTCCTCGAAGGTGAAGAGGACGGGCATCGACCCGACCGCATGGGTCTTGAGGCCGGTCGCCCGCCTGAAGATGTCGCAGGTGGTTGGCGCACGGGCGTCGTCGAGAGTGATGCCGACGACCTTCTCCGCCGGGAGGACGGAGAGGACGACCGATCCTTTCGCAAGTGCTTCGAGGGTCGTGCCCGGACTCTGGCCGACGACGATCAGGTCCTCGCCCTCGCCCTTCAACTCGACCCCGATGCCGCGCCTCTCCGCGATCGCCCGGGCCTCGGCGAGGGGGAAGCCCACCAGGTCGAACCTGGCCGGGTCGACAGAGACCCTGAAGCGCTGCCCGCTCTCCGCTAGTTTCACGATCTCGATGCCGTGGACGACATGCCCGACGAGAGTGTGGGCCGGGTGGCTCGGGATCTCCTCGCGGTACATATAGACCCCGCCGCGGGAACCGCCTGCCGCCCTGACCGTGACCGCACCCTCACGCCGCGGCTTTTTGAGGTCCATCGAGACGTCCATCGGGACCATGGTCTCGTCCCTGATGAAGGTGGACGCGGCCCTGCCGACAGAGAAGAACCCGCCCTCCAGGGAGAGGAGGAGGTGCTCGACGCTCCTCGCCGTCTTCGTCCCGACAACGTCGCCGCCATAACCCTCAGCCGTCACCTCGACGCGGGTGACGACCTCGCACCCCTCTTCGAGGGGCGTCGCCGGGTCCGCGGTCGTGAACGAGGTGGACCGATCGGCCCAGGAGACGACCCTCTCGACCGCGGTGATACTGTCGCCCTCCGTCCAGCGGTCGATGACGCCCCGGCCGCTGACGATCGTGCCGACGACCCCGCCGTCGGCCCCGGCGCCGAAATCTGCCCGGTGGTCGGCGCGGGCGAAGAGCAGGACAGAGCGTACCCGGTCATAGCCCGCACACCCGAGGACCACGTCGCCGCGGGCGTACCGGTGCGGCCTTCTGTCCGGGGAGACGCCGGAGGGGAAGGGCCCGAAGGCGGCGGTGTACCGGTCGCTCCAGCGGAGGGAGAGAGGGGCCGGGATTGTTTCGTTGCCAAAATACGTCGAAAAGAGAGGCGTGGTCTCGATGACGACCTCGCCCGCCGTGGTCACAAGGCGGAGGTGGCCGGTCTGCGCCGCCTCCATCGCCTGCGGCCGGATCACCGCCACGAAATATGACCCGCCCAGGTCGGGGAGGAGGTCGCCGAGCGTCGCCCCGGCACCGGCCTCCACCGGTCTCCCGTCAAGGAGGACGTGCATGACTCCACCTAGTCCTGGGCCTTCCCCATGATCTCGCGCTCTTCGTCTGTCAGTCTGGCGAGGACCTCTTTCGATTCGCCGAGGGCGATGATCTTCCCGCCCCGCATCAGGGCGATCCTGTCGCAGATGTCGCGCACGAACGCCATGTCATGGGAGACGACGATAAAGGTCTCGTCCATCTGCTCACGGGCGTGCATGATCGAGTGCTTCACGTCGATCTTCGTGATCGGGTCCATCGTGCCCGTCGGTTCGTCCAGGATAACGATCCGCGGCTCCCTGATGAGCACCTGTGCAAGGGCGACGCGGTGCTTCTCCCCTTCGGAGAGTTCGCTCGGTTTGCGGTTGAGGATCTCGCGGCTCTTCTCCTCGGAGAAACCGGCCATCTTCAGGGTGATGACCGCCTTCCTGATCGCCAGTTCCTTCGGGAACTCGAGACCGATCGCGTCGGTGAGGTTGTCGAGGACGGAACGGTGCGGGTAGAGGTCGTACTCCTGGTGGAGAAGACCGATGTAACCCTTCGCCCGGCCCCTGTACTCGATGCCGGGCTTGGTCATGTCCACCCACTCGTCGCCGATCCTGATGTTCATCTCGCCGCTCGTCGGTTCGATGATCCCGGAGATCATGCGGGAGAGAGTCGTCTTGCCGGCGCCGCTCTTCCCGATGATCCCGAATATCTCCTTCTCCTTCACCTCGAAGGAGACGCCGTCGACCGCCTTGACCATGCCCCTGTCCACGGAGAGGTACCTCTTGATCACGTCGCGCGACTGGAGGACATCCGCACCGAGTTCTGCCCTCTCGTAGACCTCGGTGTCGGTGTAGCCCTCCATGAAGTGGTGGATCACCTCTTCGGGCGAACCGATCAGGTCGATCTCGCCGTCCTTCAGCATGATCGCACGGTCGGCGACGTCCTCGATCACCTGAGAGAAGTGGGAGGTGACCATCATGCCCATGTCGTTCGTCTCCGCGGCGGCCTTGAGCATCTCGTGGACCAGGGTCGCGGTACCCGGGTCGAGGGTGCCGGTCGGTTCGTCGGCGAAGAGGAGACAGGGCTCCTTTGCCAGTTGCCGGGCCAGGACAACGCGCTGCTTCTCGCCGCCAGAGAGGTCGCGGGCGATGTGCATCATCCTGTGGGAGAGGCGGACCTCGTCCAGGAGGTCGGCCGCCCTGGTGACCGCCTTCGTCGAGGGATAGCCGATGTCCTCGAGGGCGTGGAGGACGTTCTCGATGACACGGTCGTTCCCGTACAGGGCGAAGGTCCGCTGGAACATGATCGCGGACCTGGCCATGACCCGGCGCTTCATCGGCTCTTCGGCCGGGTTCCAGAGGTCGACGTCGACGGCCTGGAGAGTATGGCCGCACTTCGGGCAGGTCTTCCCCGCGGCACCCGGCACGTCCACCCAGTCGCAGCCGTCGCAGGCGGCGACATGGTAGACCACCTTTCCACTCGTCGGTGGCTGGTCGACCCCCCGGACCAGGTGGAGGAGGACCGTCTTGCCGGCTCCGCTCCTGCCGATGATGCCGACGATCTCACCCTCCCCAACCTCGAAATTGATATTGTTGAGGGCCCTCTTGCCGTTGAAATCCATGCAGAGGTTCTCGATTGTGATCAATGCGGTCATACCTTACTCCTTTGATTCCTCAGGGGTACTGTAGAGGTCAGATCATATTATCCTTTATATCGAGACAATTTCGTCCCCGCAGAGGTCCCTGACAATGGGCACGACATCGCTCACGTTACCGATGATGTAGTCGGCCGCATCGCAGAGTTTTTTCGGTTTCTGCCGCGACTGTTGCTCGGAAAGGATGGCGATATCGGCCTTCGAGAAGGCCTGGAGGTCGTTGATGCCGTCGCCGACCATGACGACGGTGTCGTAGCACTGCTTCAGGTCGGCGACGATCTGGGCCTTGATCGAGGGCGTGGCGATGCCGTGGACCTGGTCACGCGGGATGCCCAGGTGGTCGGCGATCTTTTCGAGTTTGGCCGCCCTGTCGCCGGAGGCGATGTAGGTGGCGACGCCCATCGCGTGGAGGTCGGCCATCGCCTCCTTCGCCCCCTCGAAGGGCCTGCCCCCGGCGGTCACCGTGAACTCGATGCCCGGACGGGAGAGATTGAGGATGGCGCCCGAGTCCATCACGACGAGGGACTCCTCCTTCAGGATCGTCCAGACGTCTCTGATGCATGTCTGGAGGTCCTCGACCTGAGCGGTGTCGTCCTGGTACAGGATGCGGGCGAGGTGTTCCTGCGGGACGACCTGGCGGAGGCAGGAGACCCCGAAGCCGATGTTCCGGTCGCAGAGATAGGCGGAGAGGAGCTGGTCGGGCGACGCCGCGATCACGTCCCGCGAGTGGGCGTTGAGGGCGATGAGCACCCGCGACCGGTCGAGACAGGTGAGCACCGTCGTCTCGACGTCGGAGAGGAGTTCGCCGGTGACGACGTCCCGCGCCGTCCGGTAACTCCGCAAAAGTGTGCCCGCACTGTCGAATACTACTGCAACGGTCATGGATACTCACCGGTAATGCTTATCTGATTGAGTATTCATCTACTCCATTAAAGTATGTTGCTGAATCAGACCGCAGAGAAAATCCGGTCCATGGAGATCAGGGGCGCGGGCAGGATCGCGAGGGCGGCGGCCGAGGCCCTGAAAGACCGTGCCGGGCGCCTGGAGACGGATGACCTCGACCTCTTCAGGCGGGAGATGGGGAGGGCGGCGGAGATGCTCGTCTCGACCAGGCCGACCGCGGTCTCCCTGCCGAATGCGGTGAGGTCGGTGATGCGGGGGATGGCCGGGGCGGCGACGGTGCGCGAAGCGCGGGACGGGCTGACAGACGCGGCGGACTCCTTCGTCCTCTCCTCGGAGCACGCGGTCGGGAGGATCGGTGAGATAGGCGCCCGCCACATCGCCGACGGCGACGTCGTCCTCACCCACTGCAACTCGGAGGCGGCGCTCGCCTGCATCCTCGCCGCCCACAGGGAGGGGAAGGAGATCGAGGTCTTCGCCACCGAGGTGCGGCCGCGGAACCAGGGCCTCCTCACGATCCGGACATTGAACGACGCCGGGATCAGGACGAACTTCATCGTGGACTCGGCGGTCCGATCCTTCATCAACGACGTCGACCTGGTGGTCACCGGGGCCGACGCGATCACGGTGAACGGGGCGGTGGTGAACAAGATCGGCACGGCACAGATCGCCCTGGCCGCCCACGAGGCGCGGACGAACCTGGTCGTGGCCGCGGAGACGTACAAGTTCGCACCCAGGACGACACTCGGCGAGAGGATCGCGATCGAGGAGAGGGACGCCGCGGAGGTGCTCGACCCGGCAATCGCGGCGGCCCTGCCGAACGTGCGGGTGCGAAACCCGGCCTTCGACGTGACGCCCGCGAGGTACGTGGACCTGATCGTGACGGAGATGGGGGCGATCCCGCCGCAGATGGCCTATTGCATCATCAGGGACCACCTGGGATGGGATATCGCGGATTTCCAGAAGGCATTTGAGATAGACGAGAAAAATCAGGAGTGAGCAGTACAGATACTCTGGGTGATAACTCGATTCCATGAGGGGAAGCGCGAAACCGCCGCCTTCCCCCCAGAGGTACCGGGGGACTGTCTCGAAGGTCTACGACCTTCTCGTTGCCCCCGGACCCCCGACACCAGGATAGAACCGGGGAAGAGCGAAAAGAAGATCCTGGCAGGGGAGATTCCGTCCCACCCCCAATCCTGAGCGGGGGTCAGGGGGCGTAGTCCCCCGGCACAGGAAATCCGAAAAAAATGTACCATGAAAATCACAAAAAATGATTTTCAAAGAACTCAGGAGTGAGAAGATGACAGACGTTACGGCAACCTATTATTTCCGCCCGCGGGCCGACACGACGCCCGAAGCGGCGGCGCAGGCTCTCGTCGAGGAGGAGACGACCGGCACCTGGACCGATATCACGACGACGACCGAATATGTCCGCCGCCTGGACGGCGAGGTGCTCTCTGTCGAACACTCGGGGAAGGGCTACGTGACGCGGGTGCGGTACCCGGCCGAGATCTTCGAGGCCGGGAACATCCCGCAGTACCTCTCCGTCGTGGCCGGCAACCTCTTCGGCCTCGCCCGCCTGGAGGCGGTCCGCCTCCTCGACGTCGACTTCCCGGACGAACTCGTCCCCTTCAGGGGCCCGAAGTTCGGGATGGAAGGGGTGCGGCGGTTGATCGGGACGACGGACCGCCCCCATGTCGGCACGATCATCAAGCCGAAGGTGGGCCTGACCCCGAAGGACACCGCAGAGGTGGCCTACCACGCGGCGGTCGGCGGGGTCGACCTGATCAAGGACGACGAGACCCTGACAGACCAGAGATTCTGCCCGATGGACGAGAGGCTCCAGGCGGTGATGGCCCGCCTGGACGATGCGAAGAGCGAGACAGGGCGGCAGGTGCTGTATGCGGTGAACATCTCGGCACGTGCCGACGAGATCGTGGAGAGGGCCGAGCACGCGATCGACCTCGGGGCGAACATGGTGATGATCGACGTGATCACCTGCGGTTTCACCGCCCTACAGGCCCTCGGCGAAGCGCCGTCGGTGAAGGTGCCGATCCACGTCCACAGGACGATGCACGGTGCGATCACGCGGAACCCCGAGCATGGGATCGCGATGCGGCCGATCGCCCGGATCGTCAGGATGCTCGGCGGCGACCAGCTCCACACCGGCACGGTCTCCGGGAAGATGAGCCACGACGTCTCCGAACTGAAGGGGGACAACGCCGCCCTGACAGAGGCGTACTTCGGCCTGAAGCCGACCTTCCCGGTGGCGAGCGGCGGCCTCCACCCCGGCAAGGTGGCGACCGAGCTGAAGAACCTGGGCATGAACATCGTCCTCCAGGCGGGCGGCGGCATCCACGGCCACCCGGACGGCACCGAGGCCGGTGCACGGGCGATGCGCCAGGCTGTGGACGCCTTCATGGCCGGGGTCTCGGCGGAGGAGTACGCGAAGGACCACTACGAACTGGCGAAGGCGCTGGTGACGTGGGGGAACAGGTAGGGAGCAGGAAAATTTTTCTTTTCAGAACACGGGTTCTCCCCGGAGAGGGTCTGGAGTATAATTAAACCATTTTTTGTGTTGAATGGCAGTGCTCTTCTGATGCTCGGGTTTTTTTCTGCGGCGCCTTTCTGCGGCGCCTTTCTGCAGCACTCCCGCAAGTGCAGTATCGAAGCCCCTTCCCGGTCAGGGAGACCAGACCTTGATCCTGTATAGTTTTCACCCGAACGCGAAGAAGAATGAGACTCACGTTCG
>NZ_JAQVNX010000020.1 GCF_028702905.1 Methanofollis sp. | reverse complement strand
TTCCATGGACTCACCTGATGCCTCCGCGGCCGGGGGGCATTGTCGAAGGTTCTCTCACCTGAATGGGGACGGGCGCACCATTATATCTTTCTTTTCTGTAGTGCCAGTTCCGGGGGACTGTCACACACCCATTCTCGAAAAACTCTCGGTTCACGGGAAATGCAAAGCATTTCAATGCTAAGAAATCTTCGATTTTCTGTGCCTGAAAAACAAATCTCCGGCTCTATCTTCCCCGGTCCAATCCTGAGCGGGGGTCCGGGGGCGTAGTCCCCCGGCCGGGATTAGGGGGGAGGCAGCGGATGGAGTTCCTCCTTCAACAGAGAACAGCAGATCCCCCCGAAAAAAATGATTCGGGACCGTGCAGGAAAAAAAGTGCGACGCCGCCCTACTCCTGCCGGGACCGCGCCACCTTCCTCTTTGCCAGGGCCTCGACCTTTGCAAGGTCGGCCTCGCCGTCCACGACGAGAAGTCCCGCCGCGACCGCACCGGCGACAAAGCCCCGGCCGGCATCGGTCCTGACGAGCAGGGTCGAGTAGCCCTTCGGGCTCCCGACAGCACCGGCCGAGATGTCGGCGTGCACCGCGGCAAAGTCGGTGCAGTGCCGGCACCCCTCCGGGATGCAGCCCTCCAGGTCCGCGAGGGGGACGGTCTCCGTGCCGCCGCCGAGACGGGTGACCTCCAGGTACCCCTTCACGTCGAGACGCTCGACCTCCCAGGGCTCGATGCCGAGGTCGCCCCGGATCTTCCCCTCCATCAGCGCCGTGTAGTCGAAACTCTCCGTGCAGAAGAGGCCGACAAGCAGGCGGATCGCACGGGCGTACGGCCCGTGGAGGTCGAAACCGCTCGTCCGTATCCGTGCGACGGCCTCCGCGGCGCAGGGCACCGCCACCACCGCTACCCGGCGGTACTTCCGCACGACCACCGCCTCCTTCAGGGCGGCGAGAAGGGGCACCCACCAGTTGTACCTGCTCCCTGCCTGGGCGACGAGCGCCTCGCGGTCGGTGATCACCACCGACTGCGGCTTTCTCGTCCACCTGTCCTCCGAGACCGTGACCACCGCATCGACGAGGCCCGCTTCGAGGGCGTGGACGAGGACCGCCGTCACCGCGCCGCCGCTCTGTTTGCCCGGCACCGGGAAGGTCGCCCGCGCCGAGACCGCCGAGATATAGTCGCCCAGGGGCTTGGCCGGGTCGGCGCCGTCGGCGACGCGGGGACACGCCAGGTAGCAGGCGCCGCACGGCACGTCGTCGCACTCCATCTTGCAGTAACTCGACGACACAGGGTGGCCGTGCGCATTCTCCGGGAACGAGAGTGCGTCGGCCGGGCAGACCGCGATGCAGGCACCACAGCGCGCACAGCGGCCGGTCTCCCAGACCTCGGCTTCAAGGTCCTTGTAACTTTTTTCCGCCATCTCTCTCACTCCCAGGTGTATTTCCCGGCAAAAGGCCTCGTGCCCGCCGGACCGATCCGGGTATAGTCGTCGGCAAGGAGGGGTGCCGGGTCGGCCCCGAAGTACCGGCAGAACTCCTCGACAAGGGGCCGGATCCGGGCGCGGTCCTCCTCCCCGAAGGGCATCCTGACCGCCCCGACCGCCAGGCAGCGGCCCTCCACCTCGCCCCTGATGAAGACCTCGCCGCCGTGGATCCCGCTCGCAAGCCCGCGCTCGGCAAAGGGGCCGGGGGCGTTCAGGCGGAGGAGGAGGATCGTCCCGCCGGCCATGTACTCGCCCAGGAACGGCCTGGCATCGCCGCCGACGACCAGGTACGGCCTCCTCTCATGGTAGGCCTTCATGTGGATCCCGCCGCGGTAGCCGATATCGTCCCTGACAAAGACCTTCCCGCCGCGCATCGAGTGGGCGACCGCGTCCCCGGCGCTCCCGTGGATGACGATCGTCCCCGCCTCCATCGTGTTGCCGGGGGCGTGGTCGGCATTGCCGTGGACGACGACAGTCGGGCCCCGCATGAACATGCCGAGGTCGCCGCCGGCCACCCCGTTGACCGTGATCGTCACATCGCCCACGAGACCGTCCGCGATAAAGCGCTGGCCCAGCACATTGTCGAGGACGATCTCGGTCTCGCCGGCGGCCACCGCCGCCCGCACCTCTTTGTTCAGGGGGGTGTAGTGCACCCCTGCCGCATCGATATGGGTCGCCATCGTCACGCCCCCACCGTCTTGACGTCCAGCACCTGCAACATCCCCTCGTCGAGCATGTAGCCCCGCAAGCGGTCGCGGTTGCCCCGCAGGCTCTCGATCGCATTGATCCCGGCCGCCCCCATCAGTTCGGAGATCTCCATCGTCCAGGCATGGATGAGGTTGGCCACATGCTCGCCCTCCCGCACCGGGTCGAGGCGGGCGACCAGGTCGGGGCGCTGCGTCGCGATCCCCCAGGGGCAGAGGCCGCGGTAGCAGTTGCCGCAGACCCGGCAGCCCATGGCGACGAGCGCCGCGGTGCCGATGTAGACCGCGTCGGCGCCGAGGGCGATCGCCTTCGTCACGTCGGCGGCGTCCCTGATTCCGCCGCTCGCGATGACAGAGACCTCGTTCCTGATCCCCTGGTCGCGGAGCTTCTGGTCGACGGCCGAGATCGCCGCCTCGATCGGGATGCCCACATGGTCGCGGAAGACCTTCGGGGCCGCGCCCGTCCCGCCGCGGAAACCGTCCACGACGACGGCGTCGGCGCCCGACCGCGCGATGCCGGCCGCGATCGCGGCGACGTTGTGGACCGCGGCGATCTTCACGAAGACCGGTTTCTGCCACTCTGTCGCCTCCTTGAGCGAGCGGACGAGCTGGGCGAGGTCCTCGATCGAGTAGATGTCATGGTGCGGCGCCGGGCTGATCGCGTCGCTCCCCTCCGGGATCATCCGTGTCCGGGAGACGTCAGGGCCGACCTTCTCGCCGGGGAGGTGGCCGCCGATGCCCGGCTTCGCGCCCTGGCCGATCTTGATCTCGATGGCCGCCCCGCGGTTGAGGTAGTCGATGTCCACGCCGAAACGGCCGGAGGCCACCTGCACGATCACCCGCTTCTGGTACGGGTAGAGGTCGGGGTGCATCCCGCCCTCCCCTGTCCCCATGAAGGTCCCGGCCTCGTGCGCCGCCCGCGCCAGGGCAAGCTGCGCGTTGAGGGAGATCGCCCCGTAGCTCATGTGCCCGATCATGATCGGGGTCTCGATCATCAGGTTCGGGGCGAGTTTTGTCTCCAGTTCGACGTCGCCCGACTCCGTCCTCCTGAACGCGAGCTTCGAGGGCTTCTTGCCCAGGTAGGTCCGCAGCTCCATCGGCTCCCTGAGGGGGTCGATGGAGGGGTTCGTCACCTGGCAGGCGTCGAGGAGGAGGCGGTCGAAGATCGAGGGGAGGGGCAGGGCATTGCCCATGCCCGCGAGGATGATCCCGCCTGTCCGCGCCTGGTTGTAGATCGCCTCCCGCGCCTCGGGCGTCCAGAGGGGGTGGGACCTGTAGTCCACCGGGCGCTCCTCGAGCGAGATCGCGTCCCGCGGGCACATGGCGATGCACCGGTGGCAGGCGGTGCAGTTCCGGGAGACGGCGACGATACGGTCGCCCTCCTTCCGGAACGTCCCGTACGGGCAGTTCTCGATGCACCGCCCGCACTCCATGCACCGGTCAGGGTCGATGGTGATCTTATACCGGAGGGGCACGCTCCCGATCGCCATCAGCGGACCCTCCCGATGACAGGTTCGCCGGCCCGCGGCATCCACACCCGGTCAAGTTCGGGGGCTATCCGCCGGATCGCCGCCTCCTCGGAGGAGATGTACATCCGGTCGCCCTCCTCCGCGGCGACGAGAGGCCGCAGCTTGATCCGGTCGGTGAAGCCGGCGATGCCGTCGCGGTTTGCGACGACGATCGCAAAGGGCCCGTTCATCATCGCCGACCCGTAGGTGAGGCGGATGGCCTTGTTGAGCTCCTGCTCCTTCGCAGGCATGCGGTCGATCTCGTCCCAGAAGGGCGGGGCCAGGGCACGCACCGCGAGTCTCTCGTCCAGGCCGTGCTTCCTGGCAAGGAGGTCGACGAGGTAGGCGACCACCTCGGTGTCGGTGAACATCGTGCACTTGTAGCCGTAGCTCTCGATGTACCGCCGGTTCGTGCCGTAGCTGGTGATCTCCCCGTTGTGGACGACGCTCCAGTCGAGGAGGTTGAAGGGGTGGGCGCCCCCCCACCAGCCGCGGGTGTTGGTCGGGTACCTGTTGTGGGCGAGCCAGATGTAGCCCTTGTAGTCCTGGATGCGGTAGAAGTCGGCGACGTCCTCGGGCCACCCTGCGGCCTTGAAGACCCCGATGTTCTTCCCTGAAGAGTAGATCAGCGCCCCCGGCATCGTCGTGTTCACCTTCATCACCAGATAGGTGACGATGTCGTCCTCAGGCGACGGCGTCCCGCTCATGAGAGTGGGGTCGGGCCTGAAGAAGTAGCGCCAGGGGGTATGGACCTTCCTCAGGTGCGCCTGCTCATAGGTCGGGATCTCCTCGTCGTGGACGATGGTCCCCCAGGTCTCGAGAAGGGCGTCCACCGGCGCCTTTGTCTCCACGATATTGTCGAAGAAGACATGGATTGCATAGCAGTCGGCGAACTCGGGGTAGACACCGTAGGCTGCATACCCCGCACCCTCCCCGCTGCCGCGCTCGTCCATCATCGAAAGCGCGTCCCTGATCCGTGCGCCGTCCATCACCGCACCTGAGCGGTCGACGACGCTGATGATTCCACACATGGTCTACTCCACCACTGCCAGGTATCCTCTGGCGGTGGTTGTCGCAAAAAAGTGTACCAATTAGCCATATATACTATTGGGTGGAACCATGTTTCCATTATGCCAGCCGACGAGGTATCAGCACTCCTGGAGAGAATCGAAAGGGATAACGTCAAATTCATCCGTCTACAATTTTCCGACCTCCTGGGCCAGCCGAAGAACGTGGCCATCCCGCCCGTCCAGGCTGAGAAGGCCCTGACCGATGGGATATCGTTCGACGGGTCGTCGATCGAAGGCTTCGCCAGGATCGAGGAGTCCGACATGGTGCTGAAGCCCGACCCGGCGACCTACACCCTTCTGCCCTGGCGGAAGGACGAGGGTCGGGCGGCCCGTTTCATCTGCGACGTCTATATGCCGAACAAGAAACCCTTCGAGGGCGACCCGCGGTATATCCTCAAGCAGGTCGTCGCCGACGCCGCAAAGGACGGGTTCGAGTTCAACACCGGCCCCGAACTCGAATTTTTCCTCTTCAAGATGGTCAACGGCAGGCCGTCCCTGGAGTTCCAGGACCATGGCGGCTACTTCGACCTCGCCCCTACCGACCTTGCGGAGGACGTGCGCCGGGACATCGTCCTGGCCCTGACCGACATGGGCTTCACCGTCGAGGCCTCCCACCACGAGGTGGCCGAGAGCCAGCACGAGATCGACTTCAAGTACGGCCCTGCCCTCCAGACCGCCGACAATGTCGTCACCTTCAAGTTCGCCACAAAGACCATCGCCCTCCAGCGCGGCCTCCATGCCACCTTCATGGCAAAGCCCATCTACGGGATCAACGGGAGCGGCATGCACACCAACTGTTCCCTCTTCAAGGACGGACAGAACGCCTTCTATGACCCGTACGCACCCCTCCAGCTCTCGGAGACGGCCCTGCACTTCATCGGCGGCGTCCTGAAGCACATCCGCGGCATCACCAGGCTCGCAAACCCGACGATCAACTCGTACAAACGCCTGGTACCCGGGTACGAGGCACCGGTCTATATCTCCTGGAGCGCCTCGAACAGGACGGCCCTCTGCCGCGTCCCGGCGCCCCGCGGCAAGTCCACCAGGATGGAACTCCGCAGCCCCGACCCGACCTGCAATCCCTATCTCACCTTCGCCTGCATCCTCGCCGCGGGCATGGACGGCGTGAGGAACAAGATCGAACCGCCCGCGAGCACGAAGCTGAACATCTTCGAACTCACCGAGGCCGAAAGGAAGGAGGCCGGCATCGACACCCTGCCGGGCACCCTCCTCGAGGCGAACCAGTACCTGCTGGAGGACGAACTCCTCTGCAATGTCCTCGGCCACCACGTCGTCGAGAACCTCGACCGGATCACGAAGATGGAATGGGACTCCTTCAGGACGACGGTCCACCCCTGGGAGATCGACCGGTACTTCTATCAGCACTGAATAGGACCCGGCATAACCCTCTTTTTCTGGCATTCCCCCTGAGAGTACAGGGGCAAGCGGCCCCGCACTCCCGGCCCCTGCCGCGGCACCAGACCATATGATTTCAGGCCCTATTATTCTCAAAGAGTCCTGAAGATCGTATATCTCCTCGTCCATGGTCGTCCCGGCATACCGGAGAGAGATCATGACGGTGCAACGTCTTCTCCCGGGGGATAAGGATTATCACGGTGTGTCCGGAAGTTCAACACGTTAATGAGATTCAACAAACGTAACGATCATATATCAGACCCCATTTTAAGATCAAAATTGTAATCAAAGTTCATTAGTAGCTTTTTTCATGGTTCAAAACGCACCTCATCATCATACAATTTAAAGAACTGATTGAACCATGTCGCCAAGTAAAATACGTTTGAAAAAGGATGCGACCATTGCGATCATTGCCATCGGGCTCCTCTGCCTGCTGGCGATGCCCGCGGCCGCGGAAGAGACAGGCCTCGGGGCCGCGGTCGACGCCCCGGACCTTGTATGGACGACCGACACCTCCACGAAGGCATGGATTGTCGATACCGAACACGCCGTGAAAGGCGGAAGTTCTGCCAGGAGCGGGCCGGATTTAAGCTGGGGTGACTCGAAGATCGAGACCTCGGTCACCGGGCCAGGTACCCTGACCTTCTCATGGAACGTCACCTCCCCTTCAAGCGACTATTACACGTTCTCCATTGACGGTGTCCAGCAGAAGCAGATCTCCGGCACCGAGTCTGTCTGGACAGAGGAGTCTTTTGAGATCGGTTCCGGCGAGCACACCCTCACCTGGACCTATCACAAGGGGGGCATGGGCGTCAAAGCCCAGAACGGCGGTTGGCTTGATGCGGTCACCTTCTCGGCCGAAGAGTGCACCGACTTCTCCGCTAATGTCACCCGCGGCATGGCGCCCCTGGCCGTGCAGTTCACCGACCTCTCCACCGGCGACGTCAGCGGATGGGACTGGGACTTCGGCGACGGCTCAGACCACGTCACCGAGAAGAGTCCGGCCCATCTCTACCAGAAGGCCGGCACTTACAATGTCACCCTGATCGTCCAGAAAGGTGGGTCTCCTGACACGGTCAAGAAGACAGAGTTCATCGAGGTCGTACAGGCCCGAACTCTCGGCGACGCTGTGGGCGCATCCTCCCTTGCCTGGACCACGGGCGGCAAAGCCACCTGGGGCGTCGACATCACGGACGGCGTGACAGATGGAGACAGTGCCAGAAGCGGTTGCCTCTCCAGCTCTGGGTCCACCGGGATCAACACCACGGTCAGCGGCGCCGGCACCCTCTCCTTCGACTGGAAGGCAAACATCCAGTATAACTCTATGTTCGGATCCCAGGGCAGCCTGGAATTCTCCATCGACGGTGCGACCTCATCTGACGGGAACAACTACAGGAAGATCACGGCGACTAAAGACCGGGCGCATGAGTCTTTCGACCTCGGCGAGGGCGAGCACACACTGCAGTGGACCTACGCAGCCAAGATGAGTGACAAACCCGAGAACGGCGGATGGCTCGACAACGTCACCTTCACGCCGAAGGCGGTTCCCGTCCCCACGAATCTAAAGGAAGCCCTCGACGCCCCGGACCTCGCATGGGTGAATGCCGGCGACAAGGACTGGACGGTCGAGGTCGGTGACGGCATCGGCGGCGGTTGCGCCCGGAGCGGCACGTTCTCCGCCGATGAATGGGAAGTCGGCTTCTCGGACTTGCAGACAGGAGTCACCGGTCCCGGCACCCTGACCTTCTCCTGGAAGGTCTCGTGCGATGAATACTACGAAGCCCTCTATTTTGCCCTCGACGGCAAGGACCAGATGCAGATCGATGGACTGGACGAGACCTGGAAGGACGCAACATTCGAGGTCGGACCCGGAGAACACGTTCTCAAATGGTCATACTGGAAAAACAACTGGAATGGCGACGAATCTGACGGCAAGAGTTGCGGCTGGCTCGACAACGTCTCCTACACCCAGGAGATCGCCACCGCCTTCACCGCCAACACCACCGCCGGCGACGCACCCCTCACCGTGCAGTTCACCGACCAGAGCACCGGCGCGATCACTGCCCGGCACTGGGACTTCGGCGACGGCACGACCTCCGATGAGAAAAATCCAGTTCACACCTTTGCGGCCGGCGTCTACGACGTCTCCCTGACCGTCACCAGAGACGGCGCGGATGACACCGTAACGAAGGCCGGATACATCAGGTCCATCGGCGAGGTCACCCTCGCGGAGGCCCTCGACGCTCCCGACCTCGCATGGACCACGGGCGGCAACGCCACCTGGTCCCCGGTGAAGGGGCCGGAGTACGTCGACTATGCCGCGGCAAAGAGCGCCGGTGCGCTGACCTCGGGCCAGAAATCCTGGGTCCGGACCACCGTCGAAGGCCCCTGCACCCTCTCCTTTGACTGGAAGGTGAACCCCGGCAAGGTCTATGGGATGCCGCTGGGCAAGATGGAGTTCGCGGTCGACGATGCAGGCCAGTACGACGACCTGTACAAGAAGATCCAGTACGACACGAAGTGGTACCACGAGACCTACCCCATCGGCCACGGCACCCACACCGTCACCTGGACCTACTCCACCCTGACCACCGACACCGCGGAGAACGGCGGCTGGCTCGACAACGTCACCTACACCTACGGCGGCGGCGACCCTGTCGCGGACTTCGTCACCAACGTGACCGAGAACCGCGGCATGGCGCCCCTGGCCGTGCAGTTTACCGATACCTCCGCAGGATTCCCGACCGCCTGGTCCTGGGACTTCGGCGACGGTTCGGCGCATGCCATGAACGCGGCGCCGGTCCACGTCTACGAAAACACCGGCGATTACCCGGTCACCCTGACGGTCACCAACATCGCCGGCAAGGACGCCGACGGTACGGCCGTCCTCGGCACCGACACCGTGACAAAGACGGTGAAAGTCATCAAACTTATCTCGCTCGGTGAGGCCGTTGAGGCCCCAGAACTTACCTGGACAACCGGCGGCGACCTCGACTGGTTCACCGACCTCTACTGCGCCCTGACAGGCGGGAGTTCCGCGAGGACCGGCGCCATCCCATCCAAGGACAACGCCACCTGGATCGAGACGACGGTCACCGGCCCCGGCGTGCTCACCTTCAACTGGAATATCAACTCCAGTTCCTCCACCTACTGCGGGCTGCTGGTATTCTCGGCCGACGGGACCAGGGTCTCGCAGATCAAGGGGACCCAGGAGGGCAAATACTGGCCTGGCGGGTATTATGAAGTTCCGCCCGGCGAGCACGCCCTCAGGTGGACCTACACCAACGCGTACTACCACTCGTCACACCACTGCGGCCACCTCGACAACGTCACCTACACCTCGGGCGCCATCCGGCCGACGGCCGCCTTCGAGGCCAATGTGACGCGGGCGATGGCCCCGGCGACGGTGCAGTTCACCGACACCTCAAGCGGGTGCCCGACCGCGTGGTCCTGGGACTTCGGCGACGGCGCCACCTCTGACAGACAGCACCCGGCCCACACCTTCGAGGAGGTCAGGGCGTACACCGTCACCCTGACGGTCACCAACGACGCCGGCACCAGCACCGCGACAGAGACCGTCTCGGTCGTCCCCTTCGCCACCCTCGCAGAGGCCGTCGAGGCCCCTGACTTCGAGTGGTCCACGGGCGGCAACGCACCCTGGTTCGTGGACGTCGACTGCGTCCACACCGGCACCACCTCGGCACGGAGCGGCGCCATCGGCGACAACCAGGAGTCATGGCTCCAGGCGAACATCACCGGCCCCGGCTACCTCGCCTTTGCCTGGAACGTCTCCTCGGAACCCAGGCACGACTACCTGAGGCTCTTCATCGACGGCGAGGAGGAGAAGAACATCTTCGGATTCCCGGAGGAATGGACTGAAGAGGAGTACAGGCTCGGGTTCGGCACGCACGCCGTCAGGTGGGTGTACGAGAAAGATTCCACCTCCGGCATGATGGAAGACTGCGGGTGGGTCGACAACGTCACCTTCACCCCTGTCGACGACACCGACTTTGTCGGCAACGTCACCTGGGGCGAGGCCCCGCTCACCGTGGACTTCACCGGCTACGCGACCGGGAACCCGACCCACTGGGCCTGGGACTTCGGCGACGAAGACTCGGCGGTCGGCAGGAACCAGACGCACACCTACACGAAACCCGGCGTCTACAATGTCACCCTCATCGTGCAGAAGGGCACCGCCCCTGACGGCCAGATGGAGGTCAAGAAGGGCTACATCACCGTCACCCCGACCTTCGAGGAGGCCCTCGACGCCGAAGGCCTCGCCTGGACGAGAGGCGGCGACGCACCCTGGTTTGTCCAGCTGAGCGAGACCTTTGTCGGCGGCAGCTGCGGGCAGAGCGGTGCGATCACGCGCAACCAGCAGACCTGGATCGAGACCACGGTCACCGGCCCGAAGAACCTCACCTTCGACTGGCAGGTTTCATCCTATGACGGCTACTCGATGAAGTACTCGGACGTCCTCGCCTTCTCCATCGACGGCGAGATCCAGGAGGAGATCGCAGGCAAGGGCGACGGCTGGCAGACCGCGGCGTACACCCTGGAGAAGGGCGAGCACACCCTGCGGTGGACGTACGAGAAGCGTGCGTACAACTCCTATGGCGAGGACTGCGGCTGGCTCGACAACGTCACCCTCACCGATATCGCCCCGGTGATCTCGTTCGCGCCGGTCACGGCAACGGTCGCCGCCGGGACAGAGCGCAACGTCGCCATCGTCGTCGATCACTTCCCCGACGGCCTGAAGAACTACACCTTCACTGTCTCTCTCGATAACGACAACGCCCGGATCACCGACGTCTGCTTCGCCACGATGGGAGGCGCACAGTCACGTGAGGGCGTCCTGCCCGGCACCACCGTCACCATCTCTGCGAGCGACGACGGCACCACGGTCGAGGCCGGCGCGGCGAACGTCGTCCTCGCCACCCTGAAGGTCAGGGGCCTCGCCGACGGCACGGCCGGGATCACGGCCAGCGACGCCGTGGTCTACGCGGACAACGGCGAAGAGACCCCCGTGATCTGCAAACCCGGTATCATCGACGTCGTCGGCCTCTCGCCCCTCCCCGGATGCGTCGGCATCCCGGGCGACGGTGACGGCGACGGCCTCTTCGAGGACGTGAACGGCGACGGCACCCTGGACTTCAGGGACATCATCACCTACTTCGAGCACGTCGAGAGCGTCCTCTCGCAGAAGAACCCCCGGGTCTTCGACTACAACGGCAACGGCCGGATCGACTTCGACGACATCGTGACCGTCCACCGCTCCATGGAGACGGACAGAATATGAGACAGGTGGCTGGAGATATGAATAGCAGAATACTGAAAGGTCTGGCAGGCGTATTCCTCTGCGTCTGCCTGCTCCTCTGGGCCGCGGCCCCGGCAGCCTCCGCACTGGAGGTGACCGAGGCGCCGCTCAACCCGGAGTTCGTGCACTATCTTGAAGAAAAAGAGGCGCCGGCCGACCGCATGATGATGGCCGCCGCCCCCATCGACGAAGGCGACCACACCGACGAACTCTGCGGCGAGATCCCCTCGCCGGTGACCGTCGCCTGGCCCGAGGGCAGCGAGGTGCGGACCACCTCGGCCTTCAGGCCCGCGCCCTCGGAGAGCCGTTTCGACCTCCGCGACGAAGGGCGGGTCGGGTCGGTGAAGGACCAGGGAGAGTGCGGCAGCTGCTGGGCATTTGCGGCCCTCGGTTCCCTGGAGTCCACCCTCCTCCCCGAGGAGGTCCGGGACTTCTCCGAGAACAACCTGAAAAACACCCACGGCCTGGACTATGCCCACCACGAAGGCGGGAACGCCTACATGGCCACCGCCTACTTCTCCCGCTGGTCGGGCCCGGTGAACGAGGCCGACGACCCGTACAGCGAGGTCTCGGGCGTCTCCCCCACAGGACTCACCGTCCGGAAACACGTCCAGGACGTGGACTTCCTCCCCAAGAGGGATGACCGCTCCAATGTCACCCTGATCAAGCAGGCGGTCAAGGAGTACGGCGGGGTCTACTCCTCGATGTACTGGTCGAACGGTTTCTACAACGAGGACCATGCCAGTTACTATGACCCCTGGCTCGTCGGCGGCGGCCACGCCGTCCTGATCGTCGGCTGGGACGACACCTACAGCAAGGAGAACTTCACCTTCGCCCCGCCGGGCGACGGTGCGTTCATCGTCAGGAACTCCTGGAACACCGACTGGGGCGACGACGGCTACTTCTACCAGTCGTACTATGACGCGGACCGCGGCGACAAGGCGGTCTTCACGGCCGAAGATACCGACAACTACCGCGACGTCTATCTCCACGACCCCCTGGGCTGGACCGCGGCGATCGGTCTCAGGAGCGAGACGGCGTACGCCGCCAACGTCTTCACCGCCACCTCGGGCAACAGCCTGGGCGCGGTCGGTTTCTTCACCCCGGCCCCGAACGCCGCCTACGAGGTCTCGGTCTACCTCGACCCGAAAGACGGCCCCCTCTCGGCCGACGGCCCGGTGACGACCGTCTCCGGCACCCAGGTCCTGCCCGGTTACCACACCTTCCCGCTCGCGACGCCCGTGCCCCTGACGCCGGGCCAGAGATTCTCGGTGGTCGTCAGGCTCACGACGCCCGGCTATTACCAGCCCCTCGCGGTCGAAGAACCGATCGCAGGCTTCTCTTCCGGCGCACAGGCCGGGGCCGGGGAGAGTTATATCAGCGCCGACGGCGTGGCGTGGGAAGACCTCACCACCCGGATGGCGGACACCAATGTCTGCCTGAAGGCTTATACCGTCTACGAGGAACCAAAACTCTCGTTCAACACCGTTCATTCATCCCTGGACGCGGGTAACGAGACCGAGGTATCCATCACCATGAGCCGCGCCCCGTGGGGTCTTGCCGGGTACGAGATGGACGTCTCGGTCGCCGACCCGGAGGTGGCCGCGATCACCGGCGCCTCCTTCCCGGCCTGGGCAACGCTCAACCTCTCGCGCGAGACGGAGGACGGCGTCATGATGCGGGCGGTCGACCTCGACGACGCCGTCCGTGCAGGCGACGAGGACGTCGTGCTCGGCACGGTGAGGGTGAAGGGCCTGCTGGGCGGGTCGTCCGACCTCAGGATCGCCGTGCGGCAGGTCGACGGCGACGGCGGCGACCTGGTCACCACCAGGGCGAACACGAGCAGCATCACCGTCACGCCGGTCGGCGACGCGGAGCAGGGAACGAAGGTCTCCCTGGACGTGCCGGGGTGCACCGTCACCGGGCAGAATGTCTCGGTGAACGCGTCCGGCCGGACGTCGGTCTCTGACGACGGAAAGAGGATCCGGGTCGCCGGAGACTTCTTCACCCTGACCTTCGTCACGCCGGGCGACGCCCGTGAGGAGAACGGCACCATCAGCGGCACGATCCAGGAAATCCTCCTGGAGACACGGGCGGTCTCGGTCGTCTCAGAGGGGGCCGGAGAGGTCTCCGCGGGCGTCGGCGCGGAACTTTCCGGTCTGCCCGCAGGAGCGGCAATCTCCACCGTCCTCGGGAATAATGCATCTGCAGAGACCATGAGCGCCTTCCGGCAGGCTGCCGCGGAAAACAGGCTGCAGATCGACGCTCTTGCCGCGTCCCTTGAAGTCAGGACGACCAACCTTACGGACGGCAGGGAGATCAGGAATGCCACGGTGACGATGAGCGTCCCGGCGGCATGGGTGGATGCCTGCGGCGGCGTCGCAAACATCAGGGTCGTGCGCATCGGCGACGACGGCAGCGCCAGCGTCCTCCTGCCAGAGGAGATCCGGAGGGAGGGCGAGAGGGTGGTCCTCAGGTTCGAGTCCCCCGACGGTTTCTGCGAGTTCGGGCTTGTTGCCGTCTCGGCGGCACCGGTCGGACCGGCCCCCCTCTCCTCGCACGGCAGCGGCGGCAGCAGCCAGTCTGAGGCTGCGGTCGGTGCGGCAGGCAGTCTCCGTGCCGGCGAGAACATCACCCTGACGCTGGCCGGCACGCCTGTCACGGCGGTCACGCTCAGGGCGAAGGACGAGATCGACGGCCTCATGGTCGCGGTGAAGAGGGCAAACCTCCCGGCGGCGGCCGACGCCCCTGACGGCGCGGTCTATGCCTATGTGGAGGCGACCCTGTACCGCACGACCGCAGACAGGCTTTCCGGCGAGACCATCGCCTTCGCCGTGCCTTCGGCATGGCTGGAGGCGCACGCCTGCACGGCCGGCGACGTCAGACTTCTCAGGTACGTCGACGGCGCATGGCAGCCCCTCGCGACCGTGGTCACCGCGGAGAAGGACGGCATGGCCCGCTTCGCCGCAGAGACAGACGGCCTCTCCCTCTTTGCCATCGCGGCAGAGAACGGCACGCCCGAGACCCCGGCACCGGTCGTGACGTCGGCCAGCGCCGGGTCGGGCGTGGCGACACCGGCAGAAACCGGAACGGAAACGGTCCCGCCGACGACACAGCAGTCGCCCCTGCCCCTCTGGACCGCGGCCCTCGCGATCGGCGCCGCATTCCTCAGGGCAGGGAGACGCTGACCACACTTTTCCTTTTTTTCAGTGCTGGAAAATTCCTGTGCTGAGGAGCACGTCCCCCAAACATGGGATAGGGAGGGACGGCAATCTCCCTCCTCAGGATCTCCTCTTCGCCCTTCTCCGGTTCTATCCTGAGCGGGGAACGAGCGTCAGCGAGTTCGAGAAAATCTTTGATTTTCGCTGTCTGGGGGTGAAACCCCCGGTCTGGATTGTGGGGAAGGCAGGGGATACGCGCGAACACTCCGCGAGATCAAGGGGGAGACATCGACCGGAGCATGAGCACCTCTCCACAGCCAAAAAAAGAAAATTATTCCCTGACCACCGGCGACGCCGTCTCGTCGAAGGGGTTGGTCCGCATCGCGAGAGAGAAGAGGTACGGGTAGTTGGCCTTCAGGTACTGCATGTAGTCGAGCCACTGGGCGACGAGGAGGCCGTAGACACGGGTGACGTCGCCGTTGAGGTGCCTCAGGTCGGCCTCGGGCGCGGCGGCAAGGTCATCGCGGCGCTCCAGTTCGTCGGTGAGGTGGAAGACCGCCCTCAGCACCCCGGTGAACTTCTCGTGCTCAAGAAGGACGGGGTTCTCCAGGAGCCTCAGGAGAAAGTTCCTCTTTGCCATCAGAAACGACCGCAGGGCGACGAGCTCGTCCCGGTCGGCCGCGGCCGACCAGGCGTACGTCTCCAGGCGCCCCCGCACCCGGCCGAAGTCCTTATCAGACCAGTCATTCCCGACGATCAGGTCCTGCCGCACCGTGTCCAGGTCGGGGTCGCGGTCCGAGAGCCGGATCAGGAGGGCGGTCCCGACCTCGGAGAAGAAGGTCCCGATGACCATATTCATCTTCTCCAGTTTCTCCCTTTTCGACCTGATCGTGAGGAGCTGGTTCAGGATGAGGGTCACGAGCAGGACATTGAGGGGGAGGAAGCCGAGGGCGTTGAAGACATAATAGTAGGTATTCTCGACATTGCCAAGGATAGAGAACTTCGCCGCATAGACGACGACGCTCACGGCAACCAGAAAGAGGCCGAGTTTTGCCTCCCAGCTCAGGCGTACCATTGCATATTCACCTGTGTACTACAGGCGCACGGGAGCAAAAAAAATCTGCGAAGGCACGCAGGAGAAAAAAGGTGGCGGGCCGGTGCGGAAAAACCGGTTCAGATCCAGCCGCGGAGCTTCATCGCGTCGACGACGCGCTTCATCGCGAGGGTGTATGCGGCCTCGCGGAGAGAGATGGAGTGCTCCTGTGCAATGGCGTAGACCTCGTGGTAGGCCTTCGTCATCTTCCGCTCCAGGCGGGCGCGGACGTCCTCCTCATCCCAGCGGTCGAGAGAGAAGTTCTGGACCATCTCGAAGTACGAGACCGTCACACCGCCGGAGTTGCAGAGGAAGTCGGGGATGACCGGGATCTTCTTCGCAAAGAGGATCGCGTCCGCCTCCGGGGAAACAGGACCGTTCGCGAGTTCGGCGACGATCTTCGCACCGACCTTGTCGGCGTTGGAGGCGTTGATGGCGTTCTCCAGGGCGGCCGGGACGAGGACGTCGACCTTGAGCTCAAGGAGTTCTTCGTTGGTGATGTTCTTCGCACCGGGGAAGTCCTTGACCGCGCCGGTCTTCTGCTTGTAGGCGACGAGGGCCGGGATGTCGAGGCCGTTCTCGTTGTAGACGCCGCCGTGGCTGTCGCTCACCGCGACGATGGTGCAGCCGAAGGAGGCGCCGAGGGTTGCAGCGTGGGAACCGGCGTTGCCGAAGCCCTGGACGGCGATCTTTGCCTTCGCAAGATCGATGTTGTTGTCCTTTGCCGCTTCCCTGATGACGAACCAGCCGCCGCGGGCGGTGGCGTCGCCGCGGCCCTCAGAGCCGCCGAGGACGACCGGCTTGCCGGTGATGACACCGCAGGCATTGTGGCCGACAAGGGTGCAGTACTCGTCCATCATCCAGGCCATGATCTGGGGGGTGGTGTAGACGTCAGGGGCCGGAACGTCGCAGTCGGGACCGATGACCTTGTAGATCGCGCGGATATAGGCGCGGCTGAGCCGTTCGAGTTCGCCGGCAGAGAGTTCCTTCGGGTTGCAGATGACGCCGCCCTTGCCGCCGCCGAGGGGGAGGTCGAGGAGGGAGCACTTCCAGGTCATGAGGGCCGCAAGGGACCGGATCGTGTCGATCGTCTCGCCGGGGTGGAACCTGATGCCGCCCTTCGTTGGGCCGAGGGCGTTGTTGTACTGGACACGGTAGCCCTGGAAAACCTTGAAAGAGCCGTCGTCCATCCTGACCGGGAATGCCACGTGGATCTCCCTCATCGGGGTCTTGAGGTACTCCTCGACGTTCTGGGGGAGGTGCAGGTATTCTGAGCAGGCACTGATCTGCTGCTTCACCATCTCAAACGGGTTGTCATTGGTCATTGCATTCACCAATATTCTAGATAAGATTGCATGCGATCGGTTTTATACATGCCGAATCACAAGAAAAATATTTCTTTGAAAATACAAAAAAATGGACCACAATCCATCCATCTGATGGATATTAACAGGTATCTTCGGGAGGAGATCGAAGGGGGAAGGAAATTTCCTACCTACATATCATCCCGGCCCTGCTACCCCGGTACACCCCGATACCTGACACGGGCAAAGTGAATCCCGAAAAAAGAGAAGTTTACCGACTATTCTCCGGCCGGCGGTTCCCCGCCGAGCATCAGCGAACCGAATATGATCTTCTCAAGGATCTGCGCCACATACTTCATCCGCTGCGTCTGTTCCATGTCCTCGTACCGGTGGACATCGGCATAGACCTGGAGACGGAGGAGGGCAAAGCGGAGGCTGTCGAGCTCGACATCGGAAAAACCGGCGGTCTCGGCATAGATCGGCTCGATGAGGTCGGGAAGAGAATTGATGTCCAGGACCGCCTCGGCGATCCCGGCATAGATGTCGAGGGACTCCCCCGTCCCCCGGAGCACCCGGAGAATATCCATTTACCCCTCGACGACCTTCACCAGGTTCTCCATCACGGCGTCGATCGCCTTCCAGGAGGGGGAATCGGCGTGCCTGTTGATGAAGGGCCTGCCCTCGTCGCCAGCCTTCCGCATCTCGATGTCGATGGGAATGGCGCCGAGGAAGGGGACACCGAGCTCTTCGGCAGCCGTCTTGCCGCCACCCTTGCCGAAGATGTCGATCTCCTTCCCGCAGTCGGGGCAGATGAGCCCGCTCATGTTCTCGATGATGCCGAGGACAGGGAGTTCGAGTTTCTCGACGAACTTTACGGCCTTCTTCGAGTCCATCGTCGAGACCTCCTGCGGGGTGGTGACGATGACGGCGCCGTCGACATTGGGGGCGAGCTGGATGATGGAGAGGGCCTCGTCGCCGGTGCCGGGCGGGAGGTCGACGACCAGGTAGTCGAGGGCGCCCCAGTTCACGTCCTCCAGGAACTGCTGGATCACGGCCATCTTCATGGGCCCGCGCCAGATGACCGGGGTCTCGGCGTCAGGGAGGAGGAACTCCATCGAGACGACAGAGAGGTTGCCGGTGATCTGGACAGGCTCGATCTTGTTGCCCATGACATTCAGGTGCTGACCCTCGGCGCCGACCATCTTCGGGACATTGGGGCCATGGATGTCGAGGTCGAGGAGGCCGACAGTCTTTCCGTGGTTGGCGAGGGCGGAGGCGAGGTTGACGGAGACGGTCGTCTTGCCGACGCCGCCCTTGCCTGAGAGGACCAGGATCACGTGCTTGACGTCGATCTTCGCCTTGGGGGGGAGGCCCTTCTTCGACGAGTCGCACCCTTCCTGTTGGGCGCTCGAGCATGAGGAGCAGTTGCCTGAGCAGCCTTCCTGCTGAACTTCGTTATCTGCCATGATAATTATCTCCCAGATTGGTGTGCTCTTAACACTTCTATAAGTATCTGTGTGCCGGCCCGTTAAAGGCTTTAGATACCGGCAACAGGCAGTCAGGGAGAAACGGAGAAGAAAGGAGATGCCGGCGGCCGGAAAGATCGGCCAGGGTACATTTATCTGATCCCGCTGTCCCCTGAGGGGTGTGGGGACCATGAAAGGATATGCCGACAGACTGCTGGAGGTCGACCTCTCGGCCGGGACGTGTACGCCGGTGCCGTACCCCGACGACCTGAAGAGGGACTATCTCGGGTGCAGGGGCCTCGGGGTCAGGATCCTCTCCGACGGGATCGACGCCTCCACCGACCCGCTGGGCCCGGAGAACATCCTGGTCATCGCCACCGGCCCCCTGACAGGGACGGGCGTCCCCCTGGGGTCGCGCTTCGACGTGGTGACGAGGTCGCCCCTGAACGGGACGCTGACGAGCGCGAACTCGGGCGGGTTCTTCGGGAAGGAACTGAAAAGGGCCGGGTTCGACGCGGTCGTCGTCAGGGGGAAGGCAAAAAAGCCCGTCTATCTCTGGGTCCACGACGGCGAGGCCGAGATCAGGGACGCCTCAGGCCACTGGGGCCTGCGGGTCGGGGAGACGGTCCGTGCGATCGAGGCCGAGACAGACGGCCCGAAGACCGAGGTGCTCTGCATCGGGCCTGCCGGGGAGAAGGTGAGCCTGATCTCCTCGATCATGAACGAGACCTACAGGTCGGCAGGGCGGGGCGGCGTCGGCGCGGTGATGGGGAGCAAGAACCTCAAGGCGGTTGCGGCCCGCGGTGAGGGAAAGATCGAGGTCGCCGACCCGAAGGCCCTCGACGCGGCAAAGGTCGCCGCCCGCAGGAAACTCAGGGAGAACCCGGTGACAGGGAAGGGCCTGCCCACCTACGGCACCGCCATCCTGGTCAACATCATCAACGAGCACCATATCCTGCCGACGAAGAACTTCCAGAGCGGGTACGACGCCGAGGCCTCCGCGGTCTCGGGCGAGGAACTCGCCGACCGGTACCTGAAGACGAAGAAGTGCTGCCACTCCTGCATCGTCTGCTGCGGGCGGCGGACCGAGATCGACGGGGTGGAAGGGGACGGCCCGGAGTACGAGACTGTCTGGGCCTTCGGGCCGGACATCGGCTGCCACGACCTCCCCATGACGATCCGGGCGAACAACCTCTGCAACGACCTCGGCCTCGACACCATCTCTGTCGGCGGCACGATCGCCGCGGCGATGGAGATGACGGAGAAGGGGTACTATGACGCGGGCATCAACTTCGGCGAGTGCGAGAAGGTCGTCCCCCTCATCGAGGCGATGGGATATCGACAGGGGATCGGCGACGACCTCGCCGACGGGAGTTATGCCTTCGCCTCCCGCCACGGCCACCCCGAACTCTCGATGTCGGTCAAGAAGCAGGAACTCCCGGCGTACGACCCGCGGGGCCTCCAGGGCCACGGCCTGGCGTACGCCACCTCTGTCCGCGGCGGCGACCATGTCTATGCCTACCTGATCTCGCCCGAGGTGCTCGGCCTGCCCGTGCCCCTCGACCCCTTCGCGGACGAGGGGAAGGCGGAGTGGACGAAGGCCTTCCAGGACCTCACCGGGGCGATCGACGCCTCGGGGATCTGCCTCTTCTCCTCCTTCGCCCTCGGGGCCGACGACTATGCCGCCCTGGTCCGCGGGGTGACGGGCATGGCCGTGACCGCGGACGACCTGATGCGGATCGGTGAGAGGATCTGGAACCTCCAGCAGGTCTTCAACCTGCAGACCGGGTACACGAAGGCCGACGACACCCTGCCCCCCCGCCTCCTCACCGAACCCCTCAAGGACGGGGCGCCGGCAGGGCGGGTCTGGGAGAGGGAGCCACTCCTCTCGGAGTATTACAGGCTGCGGGGCTGGGACGAGGAAGGTGTCCCGACGCCGGAAAAACTGAAGGACCTCGGGATCAGCGTGTCTCCCCCTCTGTCCAGGAAAAAAGAAAGAACACCGCACTCCCTGCCAGCCCGATGAGGCCGGCCGTCCAGAAGACGCCGACTGTCCCGAAGAGGTCGAGGGCGAGACCGGAGACGAGGGGGCTTGCGATCATGCCGGCGGAGAAGGCGGTGTTGAAGACGCCGAGGGACGCCCCCACGCCCCACTTCTTCCCCTGATCCACGGCCATGACCGCGGCCGCGGGCATGGAGAGGGCGGTGCCGAGGCTTGTCGCCGAGCAGGTGAGGAGGAGGGGGACGAAGGAGTCGGTGAAGGGGACGGCAAGGAGGGCGACAGACGAGACGAGGGAACCGGCAAGGACAAGGGGGGGCCGGGGCACCCGGTCGGCGAGGCGCCCGCTCGGCATCTGGAGAACGGCGATGACCAGGATGTGGACGAAGAGGAGGAGGCCGACCATCTCGGGGCCGATGCCGCGGGCATGGGCGAAGAGGGGGACGAAGGCAAGGATGCTCCCGCGGCCGAGGGCGTGGACCGCTCTGAAGACCAGGATGCCCGCCATCGGCCTGTCCGCGGCGATCGTCAGGAAGGGGTGCGTGAGGCCGGGCGCCGGCGGCCGCGGCCGTCCGGCGGGGAGGGCGATCGCGGCGATGCCGGCGACGGCGGCGAGGGCCGCCATCGTGTAGAAGGCCTCGGGGATGCCGGCGGCCTCGCTGATGACGCCGCCGATGAACGGCCCTGTCGCCATGCCCAGGTAGATGGCGGTGTGGAAGACGCCCATCGCCTCCCCTTCCTTATCGTCGTCGGCAGACTCGGCGATGCTCGCCATGGCGACGGTGATCACCACCGCGGCCGCGGCGCCGTGGAGGAACCTGACGACGAAGAGGGGGACGACCCCCGCGGCGAAGGGGTACAGGGCCGAGACCGCCGCAAAACCGAGGAGGCCCGCGACCACGAACCACCGCCGCCCCTCACGGTCGGAGAGGGCGCCGGCATAGGGGGAGAAGATGCCGCGGGCAAGAGGGAAGGCCGCAAAGAGGAGGCCGAGGACGATGCCCGACGCCCCGAGGGCGCCGGCATAGTAGGGCATCAGGGGCGAGATCACCCCGAGTCCGGCCATCGCCACGAAGACGGCAAGGGAGGAGAGGACGAGGCCCCGAACCCGTCCGGACGGGAACGTGGCTCAGGCCGCCCCCTCTGGGGCGGTGTCGATTGCGGGAGAATAGGGTTTGATGTCCAGGAGGGGACTCCCGTCCAGGGCTTCGAGGCCGCGGACCCTGAGGGTCAGGCCTTCGACAGCAAGGAGGTCGACGAGACAGAGGGCGATGGGGTTCGGCCGGTGCGGCGACCGCGTCGAGAAGACGCCGAGTTCCCGCTCTGTCCCCGGCGGCGTCGCCGTCAGGGCCGACCTGTCGGCGCGGTCGAGCCAGTACAGCACGATCAGGTGACGGTGATTTCCGATATCGGAAAGGGCCGGGGCGTACGCGGGGAAGACCTCGATCTCGCTCACGACGTCGGAGAGACGCCCCTGCCGCGGGGCGTCGCCGGGCACTTTATACGGCGAACGGATCACCCCGATGGGCACGAGGTCCATCACTCCTCCTCCTCAAGCGCGAGGAGGCAGACCTCCCGGTGGCCGCACCCCCGGCACCGCGCCGGGGCATTGTGGTTCCGCCTGACCTGGGCGCCGTCCAGGCACCGGCGCATCTCGGCCACGGTCGAGAGCACCTGTTCTCTCAGGTCGTCGGTGAAATCGATCCGGTGCTGTTTCCCCTCGCCGTAGACCAGGATGCCGTAGGGGACACGCACGCCGTAGTGCTCCTCGACAAGGAGGCAGTACGCGGCGAGTTGAAGAATATGGTTCCAGTATGGCTTTCTCGCCCGCCCGCTCTTCACCTCCACCGGGATATAGGCCCCGGTCATCTCGTCCCGCAGCACGTAGTCGGGCCTCCCCGAGATCCGGTAGGTCTCGGAGAAGAAGGTCCCGGTCTCTTCGTCGAGGTCGGTGTACAGGAGTTCGCCCTCCGGTATCCCGAATTTATCTCTCATTGGCTGAACGGAGTAGTGCCTCCTGATCGCGAAGATGAAAAAAGCAAGCGCACCGAGAAGGAGGAGGATCAAAACCTCGCCCAGATAGATGTTCACTGCAACCACCTGAGGAAGATGATCAGGGCGAGGGCGAGCAGGGCGTACCCGAGGATAGTCAGGAGCCAGAACTCTCGCCTCGCTTTTTCAACGGCAAAGAGTTTTTTTCCGACCTCGGCGTGTTTCTGCATCCCCCGCTCGCTCGATGCGGAGGTGGTGCTCCTGCCGTTCCGGCCGAACTGCCAGGAGAGAGCACAGTACGTGAACTCGGCGATCTCGGCCGCGGAGATCACCTGCGGGGTATCCCTGTCGCCCGTCAGGCACCCCTCCGGTCGAGTTCGTCGTTGCAGAGGCGGTCGGCCTGTGCGATAAAAGGGTTGGTCCGGCGGACGGAGACGAAACGCACCGACCTGAATCTGCCGGCGAGGGCGAGCACGCGGGCCTTCAGGTCCCTGAGGTGCTCCTTGTTCACCCTGTACTCGCCGGTCATCTGCCTGACCACGAGTTCGCTGTCCGAATAGACGGACAGGTCGCCGTCCGTCCTCCCGGCCGCCGCTTCGAGGGCATGGATGATGGCGAGGTACTCGGCGGTGTTGTTCGTCGTGACACCGGCATAGGCCGAGCCCTCGAGGACGACGGCGTCGTCCGCGACGAGGAGGTAGGCATAGGCTGCATGACCGGGGTTGCCCCGCGCCGCCCCGTCCGTATAGATATCAAGCCCACCCTCGTCAGACATGGCTCTCCCAGTAGAATTGGAAGGGACGCTACATATGGCTGATGGTTGCGGACAGGTCCGACCTCACCCCGCGGGATATATAGGAGGCGGGACAGAGGTCGGGCCATGACAGGAGAGCGGAGTCTGCACAGGATCGGCGTCGACCTCGGCTTTGTCGAGTTTCCCGTCAGACACACCTGCGACGGCGCGGGCATCTCGCCGAGGCTCACGATCACCGGATTGTCGGCGCCGTCGGTCGCCCTGATCGTGCACAACCCGTATGAACAGGGGTGTTCCTTCTCCCCCTGGCTCGCATGGAACATCGAGCCCCTGCGCTACTCCGACGGGCGGGCGGTGGTCCCGGAGGGCGTCCCGCCGGAGAAGGTGGTGGAGGCGCCGGTCGGCGTGGTCCAGGGGACAAACAGTTATGGGCGGATCGGCTACCTGGGGCCGTGCCCGCCGCGGGGCGAGGCGCACAGATATTATTTCCGGGTCTACGGCCTGGACACGCACCTCGACCTCGCGCCCGGTTCGGACCAGCACGCCCTCGTCGCCGCCATGCAGGGTCACGCCCTCGAATACGGCGAGACCTTCGCGATGTACAGGCGGCCCTGAGGGGGTTATCCGTCCTTCATGTCGATGCAGATGATCTCGTAGCCCATCAGGGCTTCCTGCGCCGCGAAGAGGACGCCGGCGAGGACGAGCACCATCCCGACGAGGAAGGAGAGGATGGTGAGGAGGGAGAGGGCGGGCAGGCCCTGGACGTCGGAGAGGCCGATCAGGAGGGAGGTGACGACGAAGGCCGCCACCGAAGCCGAGTAGGAGAGGATGGCGTTCCTCTCGCGGCGCGCCCGCACCCCGAGTTCGGCGAGCTGGATGCAGACGCTCTCCCGGTGCCCGGCGGCATCGTCGCCGCACCGGGAGCAGCGCCTCTTCTCCTCGTCGAGGAGGCGGATCCTGTTCAGGACGAGAGAGTACTTGTTGTTCATCCCGAGGAGGAGGAGTCCGCACGCCGAGATCATGAGCCCCGGCGCAAGCATCGTCTGGATGATGTCTGCTGTTGTCATGTGATGCTCCGCACGTTGTGGTGTGGCGTGCGGATCAGGGTTTCTCGTGAGGGGAAAAAAGGGCTCTGGAAGAGGGGGGAAGATAGGGATTTTCACGCTCGGGATAGACGGGGGATGGCAATCTCTTCCTCGGGATCTCTGCTCTGTCATCCCCGGACCAATCGCATGAGAGGGACGAACGATAGCACGTTCAAGAAAATCCTTGATTTTCACTGGAATCCCCTTTGAGCAATGTGCAGGAGGCAGTGGATCGACGTGCTTGAGCCGGGGGGCTGCCGCCCCCCCGTCCCCCGCCATTAGGATAGGCAGGGGATGGCAATCTCCGTCTCGGATCTCTGCTCTGTCTTCCCTGGCCCTATCTTAGATCGGGGGTCTGGGTGCATCAGTCCCCCAGTCCAGAGTGTGGGGAAGGCGGTGGCTCCGCGCTCCCCTTCACAAGATCGTGCAGATACCGCCACCAAAAAAAAAGATCGATCCTCAGATCACCGGCGTCCCCGCACGGATGACGGCGGAGATGCCCTCCATCTCGGCCGCAAGGAGGCGGATGATGTCGTCGACCGTGATGATCCCGGTGAGGGCGCCGTGCTCGTCCACGACAGGGACTCGCCTCACCCCTTTCTTCCGGATCGCTTCGAGCGCCTCGTACAGGCCGGTCGTCCCGGCCAGCACCAGAAGGTCGGCGGTCATCACCGTCCGTGCCGGGACTTTCTTCGGGTCCAGTCCGTGCGCCGTGACCCTCACCGTGATGTCCCGGTCGGTGACGATCCCGACGGGCTTCTTCTTCTCCACCACGACGACGCTCCCCACATTCTGCTCGGCCATGATCGCGGCGACGTCGAAGACCGGCGTCTCCGGCGGGACGCTCACGACCGGCACCTGGCAGCACTCCATCAGTGTCATGTCTCCTCCCCTGTTTCTCCTCCAGAGGATAGAGGTATATTTGAAGATAGCCCATGCGATGGCATCACATGATCGTCCCTGAACCGCGGTGGGATAGAGTCGTACACGACATCGGGGGGACCGTCTTCCTCCTCGGCGCGAGCGACTGCGGCAAGACGACCCTTGCCCGCTGGATTGCCGCACAGACGGGGGGCGTTGCCTATATCGACGGCGATCCGGGGCAGTCTGTCCTCGGCCCGCCCGGCACCCTCGGCCTCTCTCTCCCGGACGGGAGGGTCCGCCTGCGGTTCACCGGGGCGTTCTCCCCCTCGCACGCGCTTCTTGCGACCCTCGCCGGCCTGCGGCGCCTCCTCGACGCCGCCGTTGCCACCGGCCCGGAGGTCGTCCTCGTCGATTCCTGCGGCTACATCTGGGGCGACGGCGGCGTGGAGTTCCAGAGGCGGTCGATCGAGGTTCTCAGACCCGACCACATCGTCGCCATCGGCAGGCAGGCCGAGATCGGCCGCATCCTCGCACCTTTCCCGGCGATACAGGCCCACCGCCTCCCCCCGGCGCCCGCGGTGCGGCGTCGGTCGCAGGGGGAGAGGCGGCAGTACCGTGCCATGAGGTTCGCCCGGCACATGGAGGATGCGGAGGAGATCGTCGTCGGCCCCGAGGTGCACCGCATCGGCCACGCCCCGACCCCAGGCCACTTCGCCGCCCTCCTCGACGCCGACGGGTGGGTCCTCACCGCGGGAACCGTCGCCGCCGCGGGGCCTGAGGGCGTCACCCTCACCGCGCCGCCGCCCGCACCCGGCACCCCCGCCTGTCTGGAGGTCGCGGACTTCAGGCCCGACCTCCCGCCCCGCTACCTTCAAGAGGAATGAGGCAGGGAAAGAGGGAAGGATGGCGGCGGTCATCGAGGTGGAGGGTCTCGAACACTCCTTCGGGACGGTGAAGGCGGTGCAGGGGATCAGCTTCACCGTCGAGGAGGGGGAGATCTTCTCTTTCCTCGGCCCGAACGGCGCCGGAAAGAGCACGGTGATCAACGTGCTCACCACCCTCCTCCCCCTCCAGAGAGGGCGGGCCGTGGTCGCCGGTTTCGACGTGGCGGCCGAGCCCGACCGGGTGCGGGAGGCGATCGGGATCGTCTTCCAGGAGGTCACCCTGGACCGCGACATGACAGTCGGCGAGACCCTGGAGTTCCACGGCCGCCTGTACGGCATGGAGACGGAGGAAAGGAGGAGGAGCATCGACGACCTCCTCGCCCTCGTCGACCTGACCGAGAAGAGGGACGTCCTCACCCGTCACCTCTCCGGCGGGATGAAGAGGCGGCTTGAGATTGCCCGCGGCCTCATGACCCGCCCGAAAGTTCTCTTCCTGGACGAACCGACGATCGGCCTCGACCCGCAGACGCGCCGGCGGATCTGGGACGCGATACGGGAGGTGAACCAGGCCGGGACGACGATCTTCCTGACCACCCACTACATGGACGAGGCCGACCACCTCTCCGACCGGATCAACCTCGTCGACGGCGGGCGGATCGTCCTCCAGGGCCGACCCATCGACCTGAAAAACGCACTCGGCCAGGACCTCATCTACCTGGAGACCGCAGAGAAGGAACGGGCGGCAGCGGTGCTCTCGGCGATGCCCGCCGTGAAGGAGGTGCGGGAGAAGGCGAAAGGCGTCCTCCTCATGACGGCCGCGGACGGCACCCGCCTCCTCCCAGGCGTCATGGCGGCGATGGCCGAGGAGGGGATCAGGGTCACGGCGGTGAACATGAAAAAGCCCTCGATGGACGACGTCTTCGTCCACTTCACCGGGCGGGCGCTCGCGGGGGAGACATAATGGACCTCCGCTTTCTCACCATCACCTGGCGCGACCTCCTCCGCTTCGTCCGCTTCAAATCGGTCCTGGTCGCCTCCCTCGTACAGCCCGCCCTCTGGCTCGCCTTCTTCGGGATCGGGATGGCGAGTTCCTTCGACCGCTTCGCCCCGGCCGCCGCACCCGGCACAACGACAATCGGCTACCTCACCTTCATGTGCGCCGGGGTGATCGCCCTGACCACCCTGTTCACGAGCCTGTACGGCGGGATCATCTTCCTCTTCGACAAAAACTGGGGCCTCCTCCGGGAGATCGTCGCAAGCCCCCTCCCCCGCGGCAGCATCATCGTCGGCATCGCCCTCTCGGGCGTGACCAAGTCGTACCTCCAGGCGATCGTCATCACCGGCTTCGGCCTCATTCTCGGCGTCGAGTTCTTCGCGGGTTTCGGCGCGATGGAGACGGTCGCGGCCGTCGCGGGCATGCTCGCCTTCGTCGGCGTCTTCGCCCTCGGTTTCCTCTTCCTCTCCTCGGCGATCGCCGTCACGATGGAGACGCCCGAAGGGTTGCAGGCCGTGATCACCCTCCTCACCCTCCCGATCTTCTTCGCCTCGAACGCCCTGTACCCGACGGCCACCCTGCCCGACGCCCTCAGGGCCCTCGCGGCGGTGAACCCCCTCACCCACCTCATCGTCGGCATCCGCTACTTCGCCATCGGCCCTGACTTCACCGCCCTCGGCGTCCGCTACGTGACGACGGCCGCGGACGTCGCCTTCTCCTTCTGCGTCCTCCTCGTCTTCGCCGCCCTCACCTATCTCCTCGCACGCTGGCGTTTTGCACGCGTCTCGGTGACCTGAGGAAGAAAATATTTGAGGGGCGAAGGCGACCCTCTCCTCCATGAACACAGAGGAGATAGCGGTCTCCGAGCGGTCGGAAGGGCAGGCGGTCGTCGTCTCCCTGCAGGGGAGGCTCGACGCCGTCTCCTCGTCGGCCGCAGCGGAGGCGCTCGCGGCGGTGACCGGGCGGCACCCCCGTACCGTGGTGCTCGACCTCGGCGGCCTCACCTACACGAGTTCCTCGGGTCTGCGGGTGATGCTGACGGCACTCAAGGAGATGCGGAAGGGCGGCGGCGACCTCTCCATCGCCGGACCGCAGCCGCGGGTGCGGGACGTGCTCGTCACCGCCGGGTTCGACCGGATCATCCCCATCCACCCCGACGTCGCCGCGGCCGTGCAGGCGGCGGAAAAAAGGTAGAGATCAGGAATCTGCAAATTTTTTTCTGGCGTGCCCGTGCCGGGGGACTGCTCGAAGGTCTTCGACCCCTGGCAGAGCGGAGATCTACCGGAACAGGATATCTGCGATATCCTATATTCTAGATCTCATTCCTTTCGGTCCTCGAAGACTTCGTCTTCTCAGACTCTCTTCGGTCGCAGCCGCAGAACCCCCACTCGGGATAGGGGGGGATGGAAGACTCCCAGGTTCAGGATTACCCTTCCCCGGCCCTATCTTAAGATCGGGGGTTCGGGGGCGACGAGCGATAGCGATGAGTCCCCCGGTCTGGATTGAGGGGAAGGCGGTGGAACTATGTCTTCTCTCAGGGAGTTGGGGGACACATCAGCCCTAACACGAGGGTTTACCATGAGCATATCCCAAAACTCTCGTTCATTCCCCCATCTCTGCATGGTGGGGGGCTCGGGAGAAAATTTCATGATCGGGTCGATGTCCCCCCGAATTTCATATGGAGCGGTGCGAAACCACCGCCTTCCCCCAACTCTCTGCCGGGGGACTGACGCCCCCGGCCCCCCGAAACCAGGATAGGATGTGGGAAGGATAAACCTTGCATATCGAAGAAGACTGCCACCCACTCCCTATCGTAATGGTGGGGGGACCGGGGGGTGAAACCCCACGGAATAGACACCAGAACAGGATTTTTCAGAACCAAATACTGATCATTCCGTCGACAGGACAGAGAGTATGATCAGTTTTGGGATGACCTCCATGAAAACCACCGAGGTGGTTTTCAAAGAACCGCCTGAAACTTCGTTTCACGAGCGATTCAACAAAGCTGCTGTCAGCCAGACCTGAGAGTGAAGCAGAACGCGGCGCCCTCTTCGGGCCTCCCCTGCACGCGGTCCTCCACCCTTATCTCGCCGCCGTACCTCTGGACCAGCGTCCCCACGATATAGAGGCCGAGGCCCTGCCCCGGCCGGGAGCGGGTGTACCTGAAGAAACGCTCGAAGACTTTTTTTCTCGCCTCGGGCGGGATGCCGGGGCCGGTGTCGCTGACCCGGACATCGACGCCGCCGTTCTCCGCGGCAACGTCGATCACGATCCCGACGGCCGCGCCCCCGTGTTTCAGGCTGTTGCCGATGAGGTTCTCGAAGATGCGGGGGAGGAGGTCGTCGGCGCGGACGACCGATCCGGTCCCCGCGTACGTGACCAACGCACCGGGGAAACCGTCGATGACCGACCTGATCACCGGGTCGAGGGGCAC
>NZ_JAQVNX010000019.1 GCF_028702905.1 Methanofollis sp. | reverse complement strand
TCGTAATGGTGGGGGGACCGGGGCGTGAAAACCCCCGGAACAGGCACCAGAACAGGATTTTTCAGAACCAAATGCGAGGAATTTCATCGACAGGACAAACGTTTCTGATCAGTTTTGGGATGACCTCTCCATGTACAACTGGCATTCACCCCCCTGCTTTCGTCTTCGGCGTGACTGTCGTGTACACCCTGACCTGGTCGTCGTAGCGGTCATAGCCGACGTACACCTTCTCTCCGGCCTCTTTCTCGAACTCCCAGAAGTACGGCCCGATCGGTTGCTCGGAGTTCATCTCCACCCAGCGGGCGGTCCAGTTTCCGTCGCGGTACCCCGCATTGCGGAGTGCACCCTCTGCATCTGCAAGGGACGGGCGCCGCCATGCCGTCAGGTCGGCGGCACCCAGCGTCCAGGACCCGGCCTTCGGACGCCCGTCGTCCCGGAGATACACCCACGCGATCGCAACGGCACCGCTGTCTCGCGTGAACGGGACAAGGTAATATCGCGGTGCGTCGTCCGCCAGGGACCAGACGATCGCCACGTCCCCGGCGACGGCGCCGGAAAGGTCGGGTGGGCGGCATACGGGTCCGGCGGCGTGAGCGCCGCATCGACGGTCTCAGGCACCTCGGCCGCGGGGACGGTCTCAAACGAGACCCTTCGGTCTCCCTCCGTCCTGAGAGGAAGAGAGCAGGAACAGCGCCGCTGCCGCTGCACACAGCACGATGACCACGGGCAGGAGTACCGGGAGATATTTTGTGTTGGTCATACTGTCCTCACTTCTTATCCCATGACCGTCTTTTCCGTCAGTGCATCGTAGATGCGTATCTCTTCGGTGAACGGGTCATAGCCGACGTAGATCGTATCGCCGGTATCCCGGGCAAACTCCCATACCGGACAGGTGGAGGACCGTGTCTGCTCGCAGAATTTCCAGACAAGGCGTGCACTCCGGTTCCCGTCATAGCCATTCTCCAGGAGGACTTCCTGTGCCTCCTCACGTGTCGGCCGCACGACGTCCTGCGTCGTGAAAGAGCGTGGGTACGCACTGCTGAAGTCCGCGACATCGCCCTTGATGGAGACCTGCGCGATGACGGAGATGAACCCGTCCGTCTCAAAGGGGATCAAATAATAGTCGTGCCTCGTCTCGTCCAGAGAGTGTACGAAGACAGGATCGCCCGGGACCGCACCGGCCAGTTCATTCTGGAATATGCCGAGTCTGTTCATCTCGCCGCGGGCAAACGCGGCGAGTTCGGTGTCGTCGGTCAGAGGAATGTCATCCTCCTCGTCCGGCATCAGGGCGATGGTGTGAGCCCCGGTTTTCTGCTCAGGTGCGGAGAGAGAGGTCTGTGCTGGTACACCCGACAGGCAGATGCATGCCGCACCGATCACCAGCAAGAACACCAGAACAATGGCGCCGGCGATTACCCTCCCTTTCATGAGAGGTGTTCCCTCCTGAAGCACGCCGGGACCAGGACGCTGATGTCAGAATATTTTCTTCTTCTCATTCCCTTACCCCGGATGTTTTTCACGGAGGATGCCATGAAACCGGGGAAAGCGTTCGATTCCGGTCGAACGGATCGACACCCTCGGAGAGGGCTACGCGACTCCTTCATCTTCCGGGCCAGGGACACGCACCGCCGCACCGCTGTTTCGCCACTTCACATATGCGTATGCCCCGAGGGCGCTGCCAATCAGCATCAATACCATCCCGACGCACTGCATGTCCCACAGGGGCACCTCCTGCACGGGAAGTCCTCCGCCTCCTATCAAAGGGGGACCGCCGCCGCCCATCATGGGGGGTACGGGATCTTCCGGGGGCAATGAAACTGTCAGAGAATTCATAAGGGCACAGATCCCGCCGACGAACATCAGCAGTGCGGTGACGAGGAGTATCCTGATCCTGACGCCGTCACGGGGAGAGAGAAGAGCACGCCCCTCCGGGGTGAGGGCATAGTATACCCAGGCATGGCCTTCATCCTCGGCGACGACAAATCCGACCTCGACGAGAATGCGGAGGTGATGGTGGACCGTGGACTTTGCCAGGCGAAGGTCGGCGGCAAGCTCGGCGATCGTCATCCTGCGTACATTCAGGTCTTTCAGCATCCTGAGCCTGGACTCTGATGCGAGAGCCACGAACGCGTCCTTTGTCAGGACGACATCGACCGGGTCCATCAAATCATTGATGAGAGTGGCGTAATATATCCGTTCCGTTATCTTTCGGTCACGGTCGAGACCACCCGCCCTTTCTCTTCATCGACCAGGAAGTCGACGACAACCGTCTCGTTTGCGATCCTGAGCGCCAGGGCGCACCCGTCCCCCGACGAGGGGAAGGGCGTCGGATGGCAGGAGAGGAGCACGCCCCCGATGGTGCCGCCGCCGAGGTACATCGCCCGCGCCGTCTCGTCCCTGAGGGCGGTCCGGGTGACATAGGAGGCGTTCGTCGTCATCCAGTCGGTGTCGCCGGGGGAGAGGAGCGGGACGGCCGCATAGTCGAAGTTCGGGAGGTCAGAGGATGCGGCGGGGCGGGGGGTGAGCACCGTCTCCGCCGGGAGAGGTATCGTTGCCGGCGGTGACGTGTCTGTCGGCGTCGTCGTGCACCCGGCGGCGAAGATCAGGATTCCAATAGCCAGAAGAGGATACCACATGATTCCGGTTTCCATGAAGGCCACTCTCGTCTCTGTTTTATATATCACTTCTGTGCGGACCGTCTATCTGTCGGGGATTTTTTCGGTCCGCAGGCGCCCGATCTCCCTGATGCCGAAGGCCAGCACCGCCGCGGTGACGGCAATCAGGAGGAGGACGAGGACCAGCCATGACCAGAAATCAAGATGAGCGGGGTCAGCGAGCCACTGGAAGAAGAAGGTCAGGGTGATGGAGATGACAGGGGCGATGAAGGCGATGAGGAGGAGGCAGACAACAAACCAGGCATATTCAGACCGGGAGATGCCGTCCCCTCTCCCCTTCAGGGAGGGGAAGAAGAACCAGAGCCCGAAGGCCAGCACGGCGACGGTAAAGAGGAGGACGGCGTCAGTGAAGGGGTGCATGAACCGCCGTACGATATGCCTGTATATGTGGCTTGCGAAACGTCCGTCTTCCCGACGGGGGACGGAAAGACGATCGTCTCAGAAAGTTTAAGCGCTGTCTCCCCGATTACCTTGACAAGGGCACCTGCATGGCCCCCAGGATCATGGAAAAAATAGACCCCTGCATCGTTCTGACGCTCGTGCTCCTCCTGCTCGTCACCGGGAACCCTGCAGCGGCAAAGATCGTCTTCGAGCCAGGGCCGTCGGAAATGCCCACAGATATGATCAATGTGGACGACGAATATTTCGTGCCCTGGTGGACGGTCCCGCCCATGCGGTTGGCATCGTATTTCGCCATCATCCACAGCCCTAAATGGACATACCCGATCATAGATATCATCTTCTCCCTCAGCGGCGCCATCGTCATCGCCGCAAGGGACCGCAGGCGCCACCCCCTCGACAACGAGAAGAGAAAGGCGATCTACGCCTGCATCAGGGAGAGTCCGGGCATCTCGTTCGCGGAGATCGTGCACGTGACCGGGATCAGCCGCGGCACGGCGCAGTATCACATCATTTGCCTGAGGGCGGCGCACTTGATCAGGGCCGTCCGGAGGGACAGCCTGACCGGGTATTTCGAGAGTAAAAACACCTGCGGGCCGATGGAGCAGACCATTCTCCTTCACCTCAGGAGCCCCACCGAAGAGCAGATCCTTACCCTCCTTCTGGAGACGCCCGACCTCTCCCAGTCCGAGATCGCAGGGGCCGTCGGCGTCGCCGGGCCCACGGTCGCATGGCACATGAAGCGCCTCATCGCCGATGGGATTGTCGAGTCCGAGAGGAACGGCAGGGCGACCCGCTATCGCCTCACGGCCGAGGCCGCCGGGGCGCTCAGGGATACGACCTTCGGAGAAGATAGGACGGGGCAGGACAGGGAGTCGGCCGCGGCCTGACGGTCATCTCCCGACCTCGCCGACGGTCACGACATAGCAGTCGTCACCGGCAGGACAGATTGAAACGAGGCTGTAAGGTCCGGCAAGCATGAAGGCCGCTACAAGTCCCAAACACACGATTGCCGTCTTTTTCATGATCTTTCATCTTCTTCACTGTCGGGAGACGCCCCTCAGACCCAGGTGACCTGCCAGATCGTCGGCCAGAAGACCGTGAAGCCAGGGAGCATGGCGATGACGGCCGGCAGGACGAGGGAGATGCCGCAGGTGAGGAGGAGGACGGCGGCCGCCCGTGGCGCCGGGATGTGATACATCTCCCGCAGGCCCACGAAGAGGATGACGAGAGACCAGAGGAAGCCAAAGAGGGCGACACCCGGCATCCAGCCAAGAAGGGCCGCGGGGGTCAGGGCGACAAGGACCAGGCGGAAGGTGCTCCCCATCCCCTCCCGCCCACCGGCGGCGTATATCCAGAGATGGAGCCAGAGGGCGCCGAGCGGCACGGCAAGCAGGGATGCGACCACCGCAGGCACCTGAAGGCCCGGCGTGCGGCCGGTCGTTCCGAGAAGAAAGGTCAGGATGAGATTGAGACAGATGATCCCGAGGCCGTAGCCGAGAATTGTTCTAGCCGTCTCCTCCCGCACATCCCCGAAGATTTTTGCCGGGCGGAGGAGCGCCCCCTTCATCAGGGGGAGATACTTTTCCGGGTGCATGCCATTGTCCAGTCCCATGTCGACACCATGTTTCATGGCTCCGGTTTTTCCGTTCATATCCATCCCATCACTATTATGTGAAGAGGGGAGTCGAGAAGTTCAGCCTGCTCTCTGAGATGGTCGACGTGAGCAAAAACCGACCCTCTCCGGGTCCATGCGGGGAGAAGGAGATGCTCAGCGTCCCGGAAGAAACCCCCCGTGATTCATGGGTGGTGCTGTGCAGCACACCCGCGGGATCCCAGACCGTCAGGGTGAAGACGGCCGTCTTCGCGCCGCCGAATGTATTCTCCCGGATACTCTTCCATACGGCGGTGAAGGTGCTCGTTCCCGTCCCCGTCTCGATTGAAGAGAAAGAACTCGAAAAAACTGCATTTTTCTCGAAGTCGGCAGAAGCCACACCAAGGTGGAAAGTACCATGGGAGTCGTTGTCATGAAAGACGACCCTGCCGCCGGACTCGAAGGTATCCACGATAACGTCCTCCCTGGCGTACGACATCGCATATGCCAGGGCACCGGCAAGGACAAGGACCAGGACAATGCTGTACAGTATTTTGCCATTCACACAGATCACCCTTCAGACATAGTCGAGATCGTCGTAGTCAAGGGCCGATGCCGTCTCCCTATCGAAGAGGTCGTGCGTCTCGCACCACAGTTCATACTGGGCATCGCCGCTGCCCTGCGAATTGAAAGTCACGCTGATTTCACCGCTGGCCGCGGAGTCGACCTTTTTTTCGGTCGTGTGCGCCACGCCATGCGCATCATAGACTGTCAGACGGAAGATTGCTCCCTGTCCGTCATATTTCCTGTCGTTGACATGAGTGTACGTCGCCGTGAAGGTGTTCTGTCCTGCCGGAGCGGTGAGAGGCCCCAAACCAGACACGCCTGCCGTATCGCCGTCGCCGCCCGTGGACATGCTCCCCACAACTATTGCGGGCAGAACCCCGATCCCGTCCGGGTCTTCGGGCACGGCACCCGCCGGCATGCTCATGGTCGCAAGCAGCAGTGCCACCAGCACAAAGCCTAATTCTGTCTTCATCTTCGACACCTCTTTCTGCATCTCCCCGGAGGGCCGCGGATTGCAGCGACCATCCGCGGTGACACCCGAAACCATTCAGGGGCATACGAGGAACCGGGCCTTGCATGCAGAACGAATCTGCCCGACCTCCCGCGAGACGCCTGTTCGGGCATCCATGACCAATTGTATATTTAATACAATATATGTCGATTGTGATCAATTGGTCTTCGCGTCGGAAAAAAGAAAATGGCCCGATCCCCATCGGGCGCATGCTCCTGCCGGAACCGATCTCCTCACCCCGGAGTCGCGGAGGCCCTCAGGAGTGCGAGCGGGAATGGGGATCGGAGGGCAGTGCGGGAGTCCGGGTCTGTACCCGGATGACGGAAAAACTCACTCTTCCGCAGGCACGCAGAGATTTGCGATCATCGCGAACACCATCAGGGACAACTCCTCCGGCCGCATCGAGAGGATCTCCTCAGGGAGTTCGCGGACCACCCTCTCCACGTTCTCCTTACCGAGGGCGGCACGCCCGCCGCGGAGACCATTCCGCACCGTCTTTCGCCGGTGGGAGAAAAGTTCCCGCACCACGTCCGCGTACACCCCGCGGTCCGCAATAAAGTACGGCGGATCGTGCGGCGTGAGGCGGACCACCGTCGAAGCGACCTGCGGCGGCGGGGAGAAAGCCCCGGGCTTGAGGTTGAAGCAGAGTTCCACGTCGGCGTACGTCTGGACCATCACAGAGAGGCGGCCACACTCCGGCGTCCCCACAGGCGCCGCCATCCTCTCGGCAAACTCGCGCTGGTACATCAGCACCGCACTCTCAAAGCCCGCGTCAAGGAGGCGGAAGGTGATCGGGGACGAGGCAGAATAGGGGAGATTTGCGACGACAATATCGAAGGACGGATACGGAATCTTCACGGCGTCGCCATGGACAAGTTCAAACTGTCCTGACGCCATCTCCACGGCAAAACGAGAGGACAAATCCTCGACCAGGGCACCGTCGAGTTCGATTGCAACGACACTCGCCCCGGCCGAAAGAAGTTCGGCGGTCAGCACCCCCTCCCCGGGCCCGATTTCGAGCACCCGCCGTCCGGAAACAGGAGCGAGGGCGACGATTCGCCTGACAGCCCGCCGGTCGGTGAGGAAATGCTGGTCGTGCCGTGCCTTCATTTTGCCGTAAACAGACGATACTTCACCTCAGGGTCCTCGAGCTCCTCGAGCACCCGTCCGACGATCAGCTTCACCGGGCCTGGCAGGGACTTGATCCTCTGGGAAATATCCTCGAAGCTCTCAAAGGGCCTCTTCTCTCTTTCCTGAATAAGTTCCCACATCAGTTTCTTTCCGACGCCCGGCAACAGGTGGAACATGTGGAGCTTCGGCGTGATCGGGACAGCCGTATTGAAGAACGTAACGAAGCGTACCTCGTTCGCCTTCACGATCGTCTCGATAGCAAAGGGGAGTTCGAGCCGTGCCATGTTCGTCAGATCGGATAGCCCGATCCGGCGTTTCACCCGCTCGACCTTGTCCCGCGCCTCGTCCCCGATATAGACCGTATCATGGATCTGGATATCGGCGCCCTTCTTCGGGATCAGTTCAAGGAGCTTGAACTGGTCGGTCCCGACCGCCTGCACGATAGGATCGCGCTTGAAGACCGGTTTCGGGTCGTCAGCACGTCCCTGAAGAAGTACATCCACAACTACTGCGTAGATCTCCTTTTTCTCAGCCTTCATAGAAACCCCTCAGAGGTGGGTGATCACCATCTCCAGAATAGCATCGAGTTCCTCGCCGGTGAGCGTGTACCGCTCTTTGGCGTAGATCGCTCTCAACTCGTCCCTTGACTGGGGCATGATGTTGGCGATCCGGTAGGCGATGTCGGGTTTCATCTTCTCAAGGGAGAGAAGGGAGTCTACCAGGGCACGGGACTGTTCCGCTGTCGTCTTGGAAAGGTGATTGGCATGCTCAATGCTCTGGCGGAGTTCATAGGACATCTCCTGCCCTGCCTCACGGCGCTTTGCGTCAACCCGAGAGAGTTGATCCCTCATATCAGGGAGGGTGACCCGCTCTTCGCTGATAACTCCTTTAACCTTCATGCCAATCACTCGTGCAGATTTATTGCCTCTGAGGCTTTAGATGTTGTGGTCTCGAAATTACAATCTTCGTTGCATTTCCGTCCGGGATCTCGACAAGCCATGCACGGCCGCGCTGGCCGATAACGGTGCCGGTCTTCCCGTGGAACCTGCGGTGGGGCATTCCTTTCTGGATGCTCGGTTCACAGACAATGTGGACCTTCTGCCCCATCTCGAACTTCTGGATCACTGCCGTGAGAGGGACCAGACCGCGGCGTCTGAGATCCTTCTTAAACTTATACCGTGTCTTCTTCCTTGGACCGTTATGATGTGCCATTGCATTCACCACTCCCTGGTTCTTCCACCAGCACTACATCGAGGCTGGTTACATGAGCGTCTTTGCCCAGGATCCCGGCAAGACTGGGATTCGTCCGCCCGCTGTCGCCCGAGACCAGTTCCTTGATATACAGTCCGGCCTCGCCGACGACCTCGATGACAAACCTGCCATCCTGCATCCCGGGCGACTGGATGTCGATCACCTGGCGATCCCGGATCAGATCGGCCCTCCGGTGTGCAACCCTTTGTGGGGTGCGCTGGTGGATCACTGCCCCGTTCAACAGGACAAGTGCGGATCTGAGTTCGTCTATGGAGATCTCTCCACCGACCTCAACGAGAATCCTGTATTTTTTATGCGCTTTGTTCGATTTAAGGGTTTCCACTTCGGAGTGAGAACTCCATCCGGTCAGTTTCACCCCAACGCGGTCTTCGGCATACCGGTTGATCTCAGCCTCGAGTTCGGCGAGATCCACATCTCTCTTCCGGGGGTTCATCATTTCCATCACGAAAGGACGACCGCTCCCGATCATCCGGGCATCGATGTCCTCCCGCCCGGCACCGTGGAGAACCGCGTTCTCGGCATCAAATGCCTCCATCGCGCTCTTCCCGATGAGTTCCTCGACCGAGTCGGCGTACATCTTCCCGGTGAAATTACACCTCTCGCACCCCTTGCCGCCGCAGACCCGGCAGTCCCAGTGCGTCTGCGGGATGCCCCGTTCGTACTTGAAGTACCGGCCCCGGAAATAGACCGGGTTGATCTCGATCTCCACCCTGTCCTCTGCAAGGTTCAGGATGGCGACGACGTCGGGGCGCTTGAAGTCGACGACCTTCCCGTTCAGGGCCGAGACCGCTTTGCCGACCTCACGGTTCGCCTCCGACTTCAGGGGTTCGGGGTCGGCGAGGGAGAGGTCGCTCCAGACCATCTCCTCGCTCTCGGCCATGAGGGGGGGCACACGCGTTCCTACAAGGAAGGTTGCGTGCTCGGTCCCCTCCACGGCCGCAACGACCCGTTCGGCCCAGAGGTCGACATGGTCGAAAAGCCTTCCGCAGACCCAGCACTCGTCAGGTTCTCCGGCAAAAGGCTCGTTCTTCACCAGGGCATATGCCGTCCGCAGGGCATGCCCCCGTTCATCATTAGACAGCCCGAACGAGCGTTTCCCGAAGAAACGCCCGAGGCAATGATCACAGATCGGGCCATACTCAAGGATCGCCCCGACCGTCTCGATCAGATCCATCCTCTCTCTCTCCTGTCCTGCTCGTTCTGCAGGACCACAATCGCCTGGTCGGCATGGAGGACGGCAGGGCCGAGGGAGTACGCCGGCAGCCCTGCTATCGCCTCCTGTTCTTCGTCGGTAAAGTTCAGGTGGTCGGAGAGGAGGAAAGTGTCGGGAAGGGACGAAACCTTCCGCACGTCCTCCCCTCCCTCGTCGAGCACCGCGCACCCGCACCCGGCGAGCACCTCGGCAAGACCGCCCTTGCGCGCAGAGACCCCGGGAGTTGACTCCCGGAAGACCGTGCCGCAGGGGAGGGCAAGGGCCTTCTTGATGAGGCCGGCAATGTTCCGCTCGTCGGGGCTGAGATTTCTCATGCCGTCGCCTGAAAAACGGATCGTCTTTGGCGCCTTCGGCCCCCCGAGAAGGATAAGCCAGCACTCTGCGTCCTTCCTCATCCCGTGGGAGAGGCAGAGGGACGCTGCCACGCACCGGCAGAGTTCGTCCATCCTGCCGGCGCCTGGCAGATCATTGAAAGAAAAGTCCGGGTCGGTGCACGCAAGATGACCGACCACCACAAAACGTCTCATCTACTGCATCTTCCCGAAGCGCTTCATCATGCGCTGCATGGAGAACTTGCTCCCCCGCATCCCCTTCAGCGCCTTCTGCATGGTCCGGTAATATTTCAGGAGTTCACGCACGTCATCGGGAGAGACGCCGGCGCCGCGGGAGATCCGCTGGACATGCGACCCCGAGATGACCTGGGGATCTTCGAGCTCGACATTCGTCATCGAGTCCATGATTACCTTGTACCGGTCCATCTTGGTCGAGGTGACGTCATAGGCATCGTCGGGGATCTGGAGGCCACCGAGAGGGAGCATGGACATCACCTGCTTGAGGGGCCCCATCTTGTTCACCGCCTCAAGCTGCTTGTACATGTCCCGCAGGGTGAACTTGCCCCGCAACATGGCGTTGACGTCCATCTCCTCGTCGGCCATCACCTCCTCGGCTTTCTCGGCCAGGGCCTTCAGGTCGCCCATGCCAAGGAGACGGGAGATGAAACCGTCGGGTTCGAAGCGTTCGAGGTCGTCGATCGTCTCGCCAGCGCCGATGAACACGATCCCGCTCTTTGTCTCCGAGACCGCGGAGAGGGCGCCGCCGCCCTTGGCCGTGCCGTCCATCTTCGTGATCAGTACGCCGTCGATCCCGATAGCCTCGTTGAAACGGCGCGCCTGTTCGGACGCCTGCTGGCCGAGAGCAGCGTCGATGACAAGCCAGCGGTGTTCGGGCCGTGCGATCTCGTTGATATTGACGATCTCCTCGATCAGGTCGTCCTCAAGGGCGTGGCGCCCCTGGGTGTCGATGATCACGACCTCGGCCCCGGCAAAGTGCTTTATCCCCTCGCGGACGATCTTCAGGGCATCGGTCTCGTCCGGATCCCCGAAGATCGGGACATTGATCTTCCCGGCAAGGGTGGCGAGCTGGCTGTAGGCGCCCGGCCTGAAGGTGTCGGCGCAGACCAGCCCGACCTTGAGACCCTTCCTCTGGAAATAGCGGGCGAGTTTCGCGGTCGTTGTAGTCTTGCCGCTCCCCTGCAAACCGGCCATCAGGATCGTCTGCGGCGCGAGGTCCACCTTCCCGGCCCCGCCCATCAGGCTGACCAGTTCCTGGTAAACGATCCTCAGGACATGCTCGCGCACGTTCATCCCTTTCGGCGGCTCTTCATCGAGTGCCCGCGTCTTGATCGACTGGGAGAGTTGCATCACGAGCTTGACATTCACGTCTGCCTGCAGCAGGGCGCGCTGGAGACTCCGCACCAGCTCCTCCACCGCCGCGCGGTCGACGACAGTCTTGCCTGCAATCTTCTTCAACGCGTCTTTCAGGGATGAACTGAGCGAGTCTAACATTATTTTTCCACTCCAAGGAGTTCGTCTACGACGGCCTCGGGCCTGAAGGGCACGATGTCGCCGTAGGCCTGACCGGTACCCAGGAAGAGGATCGGTTTCCCGATCGTCTGGGCGATCGAGATGGCCGCCCCGCCCCGCGGGTCCATGTCGGCCTTCGTGAGCATCACGGCATCGGTCCCGACGAGGTAGTTGAAGTCCTTCGCCCTGACCACGGCGTCGTTCCCGGCCACAGCCTCGTCGACGTACACGACGAGGTCGGGCTTCACCACCCGGCGGATCTTGTCGAGCTGGTTCATCAGGTTCTTCCTGTTGTGGAACCGGCCGGCCGTGTCGCCGAGCACGACATCGATCCCGTGGGCCTTTGCGTAGTCCACCGTGTCGAAGAGGACGGCCGCAGGGTCGGATCCTTCCTGGTGGTGGATCACCTTGACATTCAGCCTCCGACCGTGCTCCGCGATCTGCTCGATCGCACCGGCCCGGAAGGTGTCGCCAGCGCCAAGGACGACTGAGTAACCGTTCTCCATCAGGTAATGGGCCATCTTCGCGATCGACGTCGTCTTGCCGGTGCCGTTCACGCCGGTCACCAGGATCTTCACCGGCTTCTCGTGGCTGTCGATGTAAGCAGGGAGGTCGAAACCGTCCCCGAGCACCCTGAGGAGCGCCCCGCGAAGAGCCGTACTGACGATCTCGTCCACAGGGGTACCGATCTTTCGGTGCTTCCCGACGAGGTCCTCACGCATATAGGCGAGGATCGCGTCCGAGACCTCCAGGGCGACATCGTTCTCCAGGAGGACCATTTCAAGGTCGGTCAGGGGTTCCTCGATGTCCTTCTCAGAAACGATGAGTTCGCGCTCGATCACCAGTGACTTGAAACGGGAGGCCAGCCCTTCAGGCTTCTTCGGTTCGACCGGGACGATTTTGACCGGTACGGGGACGGCCTTTTCAGGCTCGACCGGGGCCTTCCTGGCCTCCGGCAAAACAGGCTTTGATACGGTTTCGGGCTGCGGCGCAGGGATTGTTACCGGCCTTTCCTCTTCGCGCACATCAGGGCCGGCCGCATCCCCGATGGACTTCCCGAACTTCTCCCTGATGCCCTGTAATTTGTTCTTGAGGCCCTCAAACATGGGGATTACCTGCCCGGAGCCGTTTGCTGCTGGCGGTAGGCGGCGTCGAGCCGGGCTGCGATTTCGTTCATCTGTGCCCGGATCTTCTCGATTGTCTCGGAAAGTTTCTTTTCAGAGGCTTCGAGCTCGCGAGCCCGGTCTTCGAGATAGGATACGGCCCCGGCGGAACTCCGTCCGACCGTCACCCCTGCCCCGATGGCAACGAGCACCTGGTCCGGGTCAGGCACCTGCACCCTGACACTGACACCGCCGCCGAGGGGGAGAAGAACCGTTCCGTCCTCCGCACCGCCCAGGGACTGGAGGGTCTCGACCGCTGCGAGGGATTCAAGTCTCTGCTGCTCCAGCATCTCCAGCTGGCGGGCAAAGACCTCTGCCTGCTGTCCGTACTCGTTCAGATAATACTGGAGCGACTGCAGCTCCCGCGGGTCGGCCTCATCCATATTTTTACTCACCTACTACCGTAACGCCCTTGATTGAGATATAATTTCTCTTCAGGCGGTGTTTGCTGCCAATATCAGTGAAGACGTGTTCCCGGGCAACATCCTCGTTCGGGGCCGAGACCACCTTCGTGAAGGGCTGCCAGGAGTCGCCGATCAGGCAGGCACCTGTGATTTCATAACTCTGCATAGCCATTATACATCACTCCAGAAAGCCAAAAACTTCCTCTATTCTTCCAAGCTCAAAACCGGTGGTCTCAAGCCCGGCAATATACCCCTTGCTGTTTGCAAGGACGCCGGTCCCCACAAGGCCGCCGCCCATGTTGACGGTCCCGGCCCCGATCTGGAGGCCTTCGGCACATTCAACAAGACGGGCGACCTCAGTGTCGCTGCTCCGCGGATGGATGAGCACACCTTTGTTCGTGGCGACTGCCGCCATCCCGACGGTCTTGATCCCGCCGAAGGTGAGGCGTCTGACCGGCACGCCGAGGAACGTCCCGACCGCCTCAGCCTCCTCGATCGACATCTCGGGGTGCACCGCCGCGAACTGGTCGTTCGCGAGGATCACATTCCCGGCTGCATTCATCGAGGTCCCGAGGGTCATTACCTCGCCGTACTCCTCCAGGACGGCACGTTCGTCTTCGGTCACGAGACCGCTGACCACCATGCCGTTCGAGTTCCCGGCAAGGAGCGAGCCGATGATCGAAGACCCCTGAATGGTTGTCCTGACAACTTCGACGTCGAGCGCCTCGGCTATGCCCGCCACAAATGCGTCGGGTGCGGTGGGCGGCACGACGGCGAACTCCTCAAAGGCCCGCGCAAAGACACCGATATGGGGATCTGCGGCAAAGGCGATCGTTCTTTGCATTTCACTCCTCAGCGAGTTCGGCCTGGACCTGGCCGTCCTCGAACTTCATGGCACGGATACGGATCTGCGCCGGAGGTTTCTGGCTGCCGTGCTCCCAGACCTTCTCGTTGATGCTGCTGTCAAGCCTGACGTTCTCACTCTTCATGTGACGGACGAGATACGCCCTGATGTCCTTCACCGCAACATTACAGCGCTTCCACCGGGGAGCGCGTCTGGTGCTGCGAAGAGGAACAACATAAATCTGCTCTTTTAAGACTTCGACCATGTCTCTACACCTTCAGCGTGCTTCTTCTCCACATGCGCCTCTTCGGGTGGGATACCACCTGGCGCTTCGTCCGAATCATCACCCATGCAGGAACGCGCCGGTTCTGCATGCACGCCTTAGCCAGCCGAATTTTCCGGCCTTTTGATACCTTGCTCATGGTTATCACCAATCTCTCAGGTGCCGGTCGCACCAACGACAAGGGACTGCCCATGGTGCGCGGGGAAAAGCCCCGCACACGGGTGCCCCATGCGCTCGATGGCGGCCCTGATCTCGTACTCGTAGTCCCCGTTCTCGAGGGTGCCCGTCTCACCGTTCGCGACGATAAGGTATCGTCCGGCAAGACGCTGCACCTCGGCCTTCCCATATCCGAGGAGGGGTCGGACATAAGAACACCCGTACCGGTCCGCGATGCGGAGAACATCGCTCTTCGTCAGCATCGGCACCCGGTCGTTGAGCCGCGTGCCGTCTCCGACCACCCCGTACTCCTGCGCAAGGGCCTCGACGGCCCGCCGGTGCACAGCGGTGATGGCGTCGTTCGGGTAGCCCGAGGCGAGCACCATGCGCGCCGCCTCGTCACGATATTCCAGGCCGAACGACCTTTTGTGCCAGGGAAAGCCGAGCGCACGGGCTGCCGCCTCGACCGACGGCAGCTCACGCTCAGGGTCGAAGACAAAGGTATTGAGTTCGACCTCGTAGTCCCTCGCGAGCATCAGAGCCGCGAGGGCACTGTCCTTTCCTCCGCTGAAGAGAAGACCGGCTTTCATCTATTTTCGTGTGATGCGAAACTCTTTTTTCGGCGGGGCGACCTGCACAAGCAGCGCCTTGAATTGCTCATCCGTGATCTTCTGCCGGATCCGGCCGCTCTGGGCAAGCATCACAAGTTGCTGCTCGATCGCACGGGCAAACTCAGGTTTGGTGAGTTTGATCGTGTTCAGCCGTTCCCGCGCTTCAGGTTCCAGGATCTGCATGAGCGCAAGCTGCATCTCTGATTCAGCTCTTTTCTGGCGCTCCATATCCTCCTGCTGTTCGGCAGACTGCCGCTGGAGCTGCTCCATTCTTCTGCGTCTGATCTCAGAGAGTTCATCGTCACCCATCAGCATCCCTCACCGCATCAGTAGCGCGCCAGCTCGGGTGCAGCTTCGGTCGCCGCGGCCCGGAGACCGTGCGCGACGCCGTCCATAAAGGCACGGCCCTGCGCCGAAATCTGCCGGCCGCCTTTGACCTTCTCGACAAAACCTGCAGCTTCGAGCTGCTGGAGTGCCTTTCTCGGGATGGACCCGCTTCCCTTCCGGAACTGGCTCGGATTCGAGCCGCGGTCCCGGTTTCCACCATATGCGCTTCTCAGTCTCTCAACGCCGACCGGACCGTCGATATAGATCCGGCGAAGAACGGATGCTACCCTCGTGTACCACCAGTCAGGGTCCTCGGGAGGCATCTCCTTGTGGATCCCGGTCTTGACGACTGCTGCCCATTCAGGTGGCTGGATAACAGGGAGCTCCTTAAGATCGCGAGCAGCCTGCGGAATGAGCATCTCAGCCGGGATGTCATATACAGTTGTCATTGGTTAACCTCACTGTAACGATCGATGTTACCAGTCTTTATCTATTTGCCATGGATGTTTTTATATATTTCGAGCGGGAAATCCCCGGAGTTTTCTGGCAATCAAACCGGAAACCCGGGAGAAAAGGAGGGACCGGATCAGCGGCCCTGACTCCCGCCACGGCCCCGTTCGGCAAGCACAATCGTTCGCCCGCGCACACCCACCAGGTCGACCCGGGCGAGACGTGCGAGTTCCTCGGGGTCCACATCGGTGCTGCGGAGCCACTTGATCTTGATGTACTTCCGCTCCTTCAACTGGAGCCTGATCTCCTCAATGAGAGTCTCCGAATAGCCGTTTTTGCCGATCCAGACAGTCGGCTTGAGTTCCTGGAACAGTTCATTCTTTTCGATGTCTCTTCACCACCGGATACCTTTTCTGATGGCCACATGCAAGGCAGGTGACAATCACCTTCCCGCGCTGCACCCGCACCCTGGCATTGGCGCCCGGCACGAGGTACGAAGAACACCGCCTGCAGAACCGGTGCCGCAGGTCCCGCGGGATCGAAATACGCTGGCGCATCGCAATCTGGCGGGCGAGCGCCACATAACGGTTTGCAAAGGCCGGCTCCGATCCGAAGGTTTCACTGGCAAGGGCAAAGAGGCGGGCGATCCGCTCCTCCGCGATCCGTTTTGTGCCTGAGGTGCGGGATTTCCATCGCATGGCCATCGTATAGAACCAGATTGATCGCACAAACTCAAAGAGCCTTGGGCGGCGGCAGGATCCTGACATGCCGTCCTTCGACCAGGATACGGTCGTCGCAGAGGAGTGACACGGCCCGGGGAAGGACGCGGTGCTCCTCGACCAGGATCCGATCCGCAAGGGTATCCTCGTCGTCGCCGTCAAGGACAGGGACACAGGCCTGGATGATGATAGGCCCGCTGTCAAGCCCTGTATCGACGAAGTGGACCGTGCACCCGGTCACCTTCACGCCGTACTCGATCGCCTGCCTCTGCGCGTGGAGGCCGGTGAAACTGGGGAGGAGGGCGGGATGGATATTGATCATCCTCCCTGCAAAGGCCTCCACGATAGCGTCGCCGACGATGCGCATGTAGCCTGCAAGCACAAAAATGTCGGCGCCGCAGTCCCGCATTGCCGCAAGCAGGTCGGCCTCGTAGGCCTGTTTCGAGGGGTACGAGGCGTGGTCGAGGACTGTCACCGGGATGCCGGCCTGTTCCGCGCGGGTGATCGCGTAGGCGCCGGGTTTGTCGGTGATCAGCCTGACGCACCCGGCCCTGATCGTACCGGCACAGATTGCGTCGAGGACGGCCTGGAAGTTGGAGCCCCTCCCTGATGCCAGCACTGCAATGCGCTTCATGCTCACACGTCGGCGCGGGGAGGTATTAACGATTCTCTCCCTCCCCTGCCGCGGGAGGCGGGAGGATCAGTTTGACCTTCACGATCCGCCGTCCACGCATCTGCATCACCGCAATGGTGACGCCGCTCGCCAGTTTTACGACCTCGCCGCGGAGAGGTATGTGGCCGAGGATGGTGAAGAGGAGGCCGCCAAGAGTCTCATACGACTCACCGACCGGGAGACTCGTGCCGAGTTCCTCGTTGAGGTGTTCGACCCAGACCTGCGCGTCCACCATATAGACGCCTTCGCCGAGTTTCTGGATAGAGGGTTCCTCTTCGTCGAATTCATCAAGGATCTCGCCGACAAGTTCCTCGAGGATGTCCTCGACGGTGACGACACCGGCAAAACCGCCGTATTCGTCCATGACGATGGCCATATGGACCTTCCGGAGCTGCATCTCCTTGAGGAGGTCGTCGATCATCTTGCTCTCCGGGACAAAGTAGGCGTCGTGCATCAGTTCCTTGATCGTGACAACCTCTTTTTTGGAGAACTCGGCAGCAAAGACATCCTTGATGTTGAGGACACCGACGATGTTGTCGATCTGGTCGTGGTACACGGGTAGGCGCGAGAGGCCGGTCTCGTTGAAGAGAGTGATCGCGTTCTCCAGGGAACTGACGTCCTCGATCAGCACGACGTCCACGCGGGGAGTCATGATCTCGCGGGCGGTCGTCTCACCGAACCTGAAGACAGAGTAGAGCATCTGCCGCTCTTCCTCCTCGATCATCCCTTCTTCCTCGCCGACATCGATCCATTCCTTGATCTCCTCCTCGGTGATCGCGGGTTCGGCGAGGCCTGAACCCGGAGCGAAGCGAGCGCTCAGCCGATCGTAGAACCAGAGGATGGGGAGGAGAAGTTTCGTGAGGAAGAGGATTATCGGGGCGGCAAAGAGGGCCAGTTTCTCGGTGTACCTCGACGCGTAGGTCTTCGGCCCGATCTCGCCGAAGACGAGCATGAGGATGACGACAAAACCGGTGGCGATCCCGACGCCGGCGCTCCCGAAGCGTTCGATGGCGATCGCAGTCGCAATCGAGGCTGCGGCGACGTTGACGACATTGTTGCCGATGAGAATGGCGATCAGGATGTGGTCCGGGAATTCCTTCAGGCGTGCAAGAGCGTCGGCGCCCTTTTTCCCCTCATTGACGAGGGTGCGGACTTTTGCCCGCGTGATCGATATAAGGGCGACTTCAGAACTGGAGAAAAAACCTGAAAGGGCAAGACATGCGATGAATAAGCCACTTAATATGATTTCATCGGGTGTCATCGCTGCCACGCCGGTGTACGGCTCATTATCCAACTATCGTTCATAAATGTAGTACTATAGGGTGATATGTACTGTGAGTTCTTAAAACCAGCGTTCAGGGGAGACAGCACTCAAGAAACTCTTTTTCCTGCCGTAAAACGGTGATCTTCTCCTCGACCGAGAGCGGATGAAAAAAATTCCTGTCCTCGATCTCAAGGGTGAGGCACCCGTCGTAACCCGCAGCGGCAAGGGCCCCGACAACGTCCCGCGCATACCTGTTCCCGGCGACAGGGAGGTGCATCTTCCGACCGTCTGCAATGCTCAGGTGGACGTTGGCAAGTCGGTCGCCACAGAGGTCGATGTACTGCCCGACAACGGCGGGCGAGACGGCCATCGCGTGGGAGACGTCGAGGGTGAAGGAGAGCCAGGGGTTGACGTCGAGGACTTCCTGCATCTCTTCGGGGGTGCTGAGGAGGGAGTTGATCGTCTGTTCCATGTTCTCGATCGCAACCCTGATTCCTGTCCTTTCCGCGGCGTCCCGCAGGCGCGCGAGATAGATCCTGAAGTGTTCGTAGTCATAGGCGCTCGGGCGCCTTTTTGCCGTCCTGCGACCAGGGTGGACGGTGACCACCTCCGCACCGACGGCACAGGCGAGGTCGACGGCCTCGACGGCGTACTGCTGGGAGGCGGCGGCGACGCGGGGGTTGATGGAGCAGGGGTTGAGATCGAGGACAGGGGCATGGACGGTGATCGGCGCAAGGGCCGGGTAGGCCCTGACCGCGGCCTCCAGGTCGGCGAAGGGGAGGCCGCGCAGCCAGAAGCTCGGGGTCTCGACCCAGAACTCGACGCCGGTGAGGCCTGCCTCCTCAACAGAGGCGAAGATCTCGTCGAGGGGGTATTCATGGAAGAACATGCTTGAGACGGCAAGGCGGCCCATGACAGGTTCTTATAGGTCCTCGACCCACGATAAAAACAATGGATCCTGGGCTGGACGGGGTGCGGGGGGTTCTTGAGATCACGGCGATCATCAGGGACGCCCTCGACCTCCCGGTGCTGGCCGGGTGCTGGGTGCGGGGCGAGGTGACGAACTACACCCATGCCTCCTCGGGCCACTGCTATTTTTCGCTCTCCGAGGCGAGGGGTGGGAAGAGTGCGGTCATCGGCGCGGTGATGTTCCGGGGGAGCGCACGGGCGCTCGCCTTTGAACCGGCGAACGGGATGGACGTCATCGCCTACGGCCACGTGGGCCTGTACGAACCGCAGGGGAAGTACCAGTTCTATGTGGAGGACATGCGACTCGCAGGGGAGGGGGAGAAGCATCTCCTTGTCGAGCGCTGGAAGAGGGATCTCGCGGCCGAGGGCCTCTTCGCGGCGGCACGGAAGAGGGCGATCCCACCCTTCCCGCGGCGTGTCGCCGTCGTCACCTCGCCGTCGGGCGCGGTGCTTCACGATATCGAAAATGTCCTCGCCCGGCGGTACCCTGTCGAGGTTCTCCTCTCGCCGACGGCGGTGCAGGGGGAGACGGCCCACCTGGATATCGCAGAGGCGATCAGGCGGGCCGACGGTCTGGCCGACGTGCTGATCGTTGCACGGGGCGGCGGGAGTTTCGAGGACCTCTTCCCTTTCAACAGGCCCGAGGTGGTGCGGGCGATCGCGGCGTGCACGACGCCGGTGATCAGTGCGGTGGGCCACGAGGTGGACGTGACCCTTGCCGACCTTGCGGCCGACCTGCGGGCGCCGACGCCTTCGGCAGCCGCGGAACTGGCCGCGCCCGACCGTGCCGACCTCCGCGCCGGTCTCGATAAGGACAGACTGAGGTTACAGGACGCCGTCCTCGGGAAGGTCGACCGCTGCCGTGCCGACCTCGATGCCCTCTCCCTGAGGTTCAGGCCCGACCGTCTCCGCCGGCGCACCGAGGAGGGGAGGCAGCAGATTGCAGACCTGGAGGAGCGGATGAGGCGGGGCTATCAGGGACGGACCGGGCGGGAGCACCTCGTCCTCTCCGGGCTTGCGGCCCGAATGAAGGCGTCTGACCCCCTCGCACCGGTGCGCCGCGGCTATGTGCTGGTGAGGAGGGACGGGGAGGTGGTGCGCTCGGTGGAGGGGGTCGCAGTGGGCGACCGCCTCGACCTGAGATTTGCCGACGGGACATGTATGGTCATCACGGAGCGTGTGAGTCATGACAGAGACGTATGAAGAACTCCTGAACGAACTGAAAGAGACAATAAAAAAGATCGAGGACAACTCGACGAGCCTCGAGGAGAGCATCGCCCTGTACGAGCGCGGCGAGGATCTGATCCGCCGCTGCGAGCGACTGCTCGAAGAGGCCGAGATGAAGATCACGGCCCTGACTCAGGGGTAGGTGGTGGACGGAGTATAACGGGGGGTCTGGAGAGTCGGGCCGGATTGGGTCGATGTCTCCTCCTGATTCCCTGAGGGAATGCACCGATCAACCGTCTTTTCCACACTCTCCTCCGGGGGACTGACACCCCCGGACCCCCGAAATCAGGATTGGACCAGGGAAGAGAGAACAGGATAGCCAAAGAAAGGAGATTGCCGTATCCCTGCCTATCCTGAGCGGGGGTCCGGGGGCTTAGTCCCCCGGCGCAGGCACGCCAGATCAGAAATTCTCCAGAGCCGGAGATTTTCGAAATCACGCTGGAGACTTTCTCCGCTATCGGTCGTTTCCCGCGGCACTACTCTGGGGTAGACGCCTCGATCTCGACGACGAGTTCGGCACCAGTGGCAAGGGCGGCGATGAGTCGCCTGTCGATCGTTCCCGCGACAGTGTCCGACCCGACGGCCACGGTCCTGCCGCAGGCGAAGGTGCTCCGCCGCCAGACGAGGTCTGCAGGATGGTCGAGGGAAAAGGCGGCGCTGCCGTGCGACCTGACGACGACCTCGACGCCCCCGGCACAGAGGCGGGTGGTCACCTCGGCACGGTCGTCGGCGAGCAGAACCTTCAGTGCGGGATCGAGATCGGCAGCGCCTTTGTCAGCAGAGACCCCGATAATACAGTCGCCGGCCGGCGAAAGGTCGGCCTCCTTCGTCACCTCAAAGGTGGTGCGGTGGAGGGCCCGCACATTGACGTGCCCGAAACAGTGGATAGTGTCCTGTGCCTTCATCCTTTAATAATGGTGTACCCTTATTCTATTGAAATGTACATCACCATCTATTGTCCGCAGTGCGAGGACGAAACCGATCATGACCTCCTCAAGGAGGCGGGCGACCTCCTGGTGCGCTGCACCGTCTGCGGGGCCGTCCATCATGTTCCCATACCCATAGAAAAGACCTTCTCAGTGAAGGCGATCGTGAGCCGCGAGCAGGAGTCAGAGGTCTGCACCGTCGAACTCCTCGAAGAGGATGTCTGTTCTGTCGGCGATTACCTCGTCGCCGAGTGCGGCGAGGAAGGCGTCTCGGTCGAAGTGACGGCGATCGAGGTGGGAGAAAGGCGGGTCATAAAGGCGCAGGCGCCGGAGATCACCGCACTCTGGACGCGTGCAATCGAGGAGGTGGTGGTCAGGGTGTCAGTCCACGACAAGGCCAAGACCCTCCCGCTCTACAAAAAGTGCGATGGCGAGGAGTTCTTCGCCGTCGACGAGGTCTATACCTTCGACAGGATAAAGTTCCGTATCTCCCACATCAAACTGCGTGACGGGCCGGTCCTCAGAAAGGAAGGCTGGAAGACAGTTGCAAAAAAGATCAAGCGGATCTACGGATACCGGGTGTGAGGCCAGGGGGGCGGGGGTACCGCCCTGTCCGCACACCTTTCACATCGTTTTTTGAGAGAGATCTTTTTCCGGGCTCTGAGGTTTGTAGATTCCCTCATGCTCTGGTCGATGTATACTCCTGATCCCATGAGGGAACGCGCGTATCCATTGCCTTCCTCCTGGATGTCACCCGGGGACTTCGTCTTCTCGAACTCGCTGATGCTCGTCCCCGCTCAGGATTAGGCAGGGGAAGGCAGATCTTGAGATGAGGATGAGGAGGGTTGTCCCTCCCTCCTATCCTGTACCGGGGGGCCGGGGGCGGTAGTCCCCCGGTTCGATTTCAGGGGAAGGCGTCCGATCAGCGATTTTATGGGAGAAAAGAGTCACCCGACAAAAATGCGAACTATTCTCCACAGCCGATATGCCCATCGACCGCCATGACCCCCTCACCGGAATCCTGTTCACCGGTACTTCTCGATCGCCTCTCCGAGAGTCTCGGTGTGGACGACGCCCTCGAACCGTTCTTTGACCTCGCCGTCCACGATGACGAGGATGGTGGGGGTCACGGTGAGGGCGTATGTCTGGATGTCCTCGGGATGCATGACGGCGTCACGTTCCTCGAACATCACCCCGAAGGTGCGCTCGACCTCGCGGTTGATCGGTTCCTGCTCCATGCACCCCATGCAGCCCTCCTGAAAATAGCAGAGGATAGTCAGTGTCATGGGCAAAAGAAGAGAGCGGGGGTATAAATACCCACCGGGGATCACGCGGAGGTGATCGACCTGACAGTCACGTCGGCCGTGGCATAGGTGAAGTCGACTGTCAGGTTTTCGTTATTCTTCTCGGTGACCTTCCCGATACGGAGGTACGATATCGAGGACTCCGGGTCGGTGAAGACCGTTGCATTCTTCGTGATCGTCATCTGCCTGATGAAGCGGTCGCCGACATTGACCTCGGAGAAGTTCAGGCCCAGACGGTCAGACTCGTTCGCCCCAACAGTGATGGAGGAGGACTCGGTGTTGATCGGGATCTTTTTCGTCTTCAGCTCGTGCATGCCGAGAATACCCTTGTTAAGGGCGGCCATCTCCCAGGGGAGGATGCCGAAGTCGCCCTGTGTGATGCCCGGAACGACTGCCGGCACCGGGTAGATGAAGGTGTCTTCCGATGACTCAGCCCCGCCGACCAGGCTCATCGGGGAGGTGAGGAAGACGGCCCGCTTCTTTGCATACTCATCGGCCTGGATCTGCTGGCTCGTCGTAAGGATCGGAATGCCCGCGTCATCGCGGATGGTGCAGTCGACCAGGACAGAATCTCCAGGTTGTACGCTCTTGAACGCGCTCATTGCCGGGACGGCATACGAAGCCACCATGAGGAAGGCAAAGAGCACACCGAAGACCAGCATCGCGATCTGGGTCTTCGTTTTCTTCCCGGAATCTTTCTCTTCCGGGGTGCGCGTCTTTGGTTTGCTGACCATTATGTACTCAATCGTATCCCCAGGCCATAAAGGACGCTGTCGGCACACCATAGAGCACGTATAAATATAATAAATACTAACGAGAGGTTAGCACCACCCATAGGGTGCGAGGAGAAGAGAAAATATGGCACAAAAACGCGGATTATACTCATTCTGGAGAGATTTCGACGAGGTGATGAACGAGATGCGGGCAGAGATGGAGGGACGCTTCCAGTCCCTTATCGCCGAGTCGGCACCGGCCCGCGCCCTCCCCATGCTCAGGGGGGAAGGGCCGAGGGTGGACGTCTATACCCACGAAGACGAGGTGATCGTCGTCGCGGACTTCCCGGGCGCCGAGAAGGAGAACATCTCGCTGCGGCTCATCAACCCGCGACTCCTTGAGATTGCAGCCGTCCAGAAGGAAGAGAGGGAAGGCGGCGAGGAGGGATATGTCATGCGGGAGCGTTTCTACGGAACCATGAAAAGGGTGGTATCTCTTCCGGCCGAAGTCAGGGAAGAAAGCGCGAGCGCCACCTTCAAGAACGGCGTCCTCGAGGTCCGCTTTAAGAAAGTTGAGGTCGAGAAGGGTGCGGTCATCCCGATCGAGTAACCGCCAATTCTCCCTCTTTTTTTCGTAAACACTATATATCACCGAATCCTTGATGTAGCCTTGGTTACAAGAGATGTTAATGGATAAAAAGCGGGTCAAGGATTACATGACCTATGATGTCGTCACCGTCGGCGCCAACGAAACGGCCAAGGACGTCATCGACAAGATCCAGAAGACCAGACACGACGGTTTCCCGGTCATCAACGATAAAAAAGAGGTCGTGGGCTATATTTCCGCCCGGGACCTCCTGACGATCCACCCGGGAACGCCGGTCGAGCGAGTCATGAGCCGCCATCTCATCGTTGCCGACCCGGAGATGAGCGTCAACGACGCCGCCCGCGTGATCTTCAGGTCAGGGATCCAGAAACTCCCGGTGGTGGACGAGAACAACCACCTTATCGGGATCATCTCGAATGCCGACGTGATCAGGTCGCAGATCGAGCATGTCTCCCCGGAGAAGGTCTACAATTTTATGGACACGCTCAGGCGCCTCCACGGCATCGAACCGACCCTGTCGCGGGGTTTCGTCCCCATCGACCAGCTCCTTCCCACCCAGGCGAAGATCTACGAGGACGAACTGGAGGGGAGGATATACGAGATCAAGAAGGGCCTGGCCGAGCCCCTGATCGTGGTGAAGCGCCCGGGCCGTTACATCCTTGTCGACGGCCACCACCGTGCGATCGCCGCAAAGAGGCTTGGGTACAAGACCCTCGATGCCTATATCATCAATGTCACCGAGAATTTTGAGCTCGGGATGGAGAGGACTGCCCACGCTCAGAACCTCAGGACCCTCGACGACATCAAGGTCATGGACTATGCCCGTCACCCCCTCGTCGCCATCACGCACCGCCTGGTGCGGCAGAGTTAGAGGGGCGGCCGGATAAGACCCGTTAATATCCTTTTTTTCAGAGCGTCTGTTTGAAGTGTCGACCTGTGCTGGTGTACGGGAACGGAGGGCGGGTTTTGTCCCCATGGACAGGTATTCTGACACTGCACACCCGTACAACTGCCATCCCTCAATCGGATCCCGGGGGGCAAGCCCTCCAGGCCCCAAAATTAGGATAGGGTGAGGGATGGGAGAGCAGGGACTGAAGGTGGATCGGAAGAGAGATCTGAAGAACCAGTGGATATCGCTACGGCAATCCCCTGCCTATCCTGCACCGGGGGACCGGGGGCGGTAGTCCCCGGCGTGAGACACCGATCCACCGCCTTCCCATCAATCTAGACCGGGGGCTCCTCGAAGACCCGATGGTCTTCTCGAACTCGCTGGCGCTCGTTGCCCCCGGACCCCCACGTGCGATTGGCCCCGGGAAGAACGAACAGGAGATCCTGAGGGGGAGAATTGCCATCCACACCTATCTTAACTCGGGGGACTGGTGGCGGAGTCCACTTGAGGAGGTATCGATCCACTGCCCTTCCCACATTCTCAACCCGAGGACCATCGCCCGTACGGCCGCGGCCCCATAACCCAAAAAAAGTGAGGCCCCTTACGACCCCTCGTAGCGCACGTCGTATTTGTCGTTGAGGACGTGCTCCTTGACGACAGACCCATCAGGCACGATCACCTCGGGCCAGAGGCGGGTCCCGGAGTGGACGGTCACCCGGTTCTGGATGACGACCCGCGGGCCGATGACCGTGTCGTTCTCGATGGAGCATCCGTCGCCGACGATGGTTTCATTGTCCAGGATCGCCCCCGAGACTGTGGTGCCATTGCCGATGACGACCTGATTGTAGATGGAGGCAGAGAAGATCTTCGCGTTGCTCTTGATCACGCAGTCCTCCCCGATGCTCGTGTACGGACCGATGAGAACATTGCTCTCGATGGTCGTCCCTCTACCGATCGAGACCGGGCCGATGATCTGGGAGTTGTTGCCAAGGGAGAGGGACCCGCCGAGGGAGACCGGGCCGATGATCTTCGCACCCTTCACATGGAGGTCGCCGGAGATGTTCGTCGTCGTGATCTCCTGGAGTTTCCAGCGTTCGGCCTGCCGCAGGGACCGCGGGCTGCCCACATCGCTCCAGTTGCCGCGGGCAAGCCAGGCGCGGATGGTCTTCCCCTCATCGAGGAGACGCGGGAAAACGTTCCGTGCAAAGTCCACCTTCTCTCCTGCCGGGATATAGTCGAAGATCTCCGGGCTGCAGACGTACATCCCTGTGGAGGCGAGGTTCGAAAAGATCTCGCCTGGGCCGGGCTTCTCTTTGAAACGTTTGATACAATAGTTCACATCGATCTCGGCGATGCCGTACTCCGAGGGGTCGTCGATGGAGATGAGGCCGATGGTGGCGATGGCATCGCGTTTCAGGTGCTCACGGTAGAACTCCAGGAGGTTGAGGTCTGCCACATGGTCCCCACCGACCACGAGAAAGGGGGCGCCGTCGAGAAACTGCTGGGCGTTCTTGACGCTACCGGCCGTCCCGAGTTTGATGTCCTCGTGGACATAGGTGATCTCGGCGCCGAAGAGCGAACCGTCGCCGAGAGCCTGTTCGATATCGTCCCCCTTGTAGCCGAGGGTGATGACCATCTCGGTGAAACCGAGGTTGGCCAGGTGGGTAACGAGATGGGTGATCGAGGGCCGGTTCACGATCGGGATGCAGGGCTTGGGCCGCTCAAAGGTGAGCGGACGGAGGCGGGTCCCTTCGCCCCCGCACATGATGCAGACCTTCATAGTGAAGAAGAATGGCGCGAAAAACCATTTGAAGTTACTGGAAAGAAAAGGCTATTGACTGCCAGGGGAGAGTACGAGGTATGAGAGAAGAGCCCTTCACCTGCACGCTCTGCGGCAGATGCTGCATGGGCTTCGGGCGCTCTGTCAGGATCCTGCGGCAGACCGGGCCGCAGGAGTTCATGTGCGCCGTCGCGATCACCGGGGAGACATTCACGGCAAGGGTGGAGGACCGCTCCCTCCCGGCCTTCAGGCGCCCATCCGTCCAGTGGACCAACCCTGCCGCCTGCCCCTTCCTCAGGGCGGAGAAGGGGACGTACGTCTGCACGGTCCATGCTTCCCGCCCTTCATTCTGCCGGGACTTCGCCTGCTGCAGGATGCGGGTACTGCGCGACGGGGAGGTCATCGGCGAACTGAAAGGGAGACTCGACCTGAGGACAGACGACCCGGCGCTGAGGGCCCTGTGGGAGACGGAGGTCGTCCCCCATGCAGGCACCGGCGGGGACGACGACTGGCACGCCGCGGCCGACCGGGTGCTCGCGGGCGCCGGGTATGCGGCGGTGTGGTACAGGGGAGAGTGAGATGCGGGTGCTGAAGGTCGAAAAAGGGGCGGTTCCCTGCCAGGCAGGGGCGACGCGGACCCTGGACAACTGCCGGTTCTGCGTTCACTCGGTACGGTTCTGCGAGGACAGGCGGTGGGTGACCTCGCCGGCCCGCGCCTACTGCATACTGAAGCGGGCGACCGGGGAGGTGAAGATGGAGCAAGTGAGCGCCGTGGAGTGCGACGACGATGGCAACGAGGGCTTCAGGAGTATCATGTCGATCATCAGTTAGTCCTGACGATCATCAGTTAGTCCTGACGATCATCAGTTAGTCCTGACGATCATCAGTTAGTCCTGACGATCATCAGTTAGTCCTGACGATCATCGGTCACTCCTTTCTTTTCATCAGGTAGTCCCAGATGTTCCTCGTCTGGTACGGGACGCATCTGGCTTCCTTGCAGTAATCAGACTCGATTGTGTGATGAATCAGCCGGAGTTCGTCGCGCATGTGCTGCACGATTTCTTTGAGCCCGTCGATCTCTTTCCTGATCGTCATGAACTCCTCGAATGCCCGCTGCTTCTTGATCTCGATCTCCTGACCGCTCTCAAAGCTTGCAAAGCCCGTCTCAATCAGTTCAAGGATCGCTTCATTCCGCTCGATCGAATGTTTTTTCGCAAAAGCGTCGATGCTGTCGAGCATCTCCGGATCGAGGGTAAAGGAACATCGCATCACCATACTCTCTCACTCCGCAGCCGGGTCTCCGGACACAGTACTGAGAGTGCGTTCCCTGCCGGCATAAATCATCGTACCCTCCCGAGAGCAAGCCCGACAATATGTTCCATATCCAGGTGCCTCTCCAGAAGGGCGGCGAGGTCGTCGTACGGGTCTCTGTAAACGTCTTCTTCCTCGATCTCCAGCCCTTTTCTCCCGGCAAGATACGAGAGAAGGGCGGCGGCAGCAGGGGGGCGGGTGAAGATGCCATGGAGGTAGGTCCCGAAGACGAGGCCGTCGTCACTCACCGCGCCGTCGCCGTCGAAGGCCTCCCTGCAACCGGCCCTCCGGCTTTCGCCCATGTGGATCTCGTAGCCCTCCACCTCGCCGAACCGGATGAGGAGCGGCGGGACAGGAGCGGCACGGGTCCGTACCTGCCGGGTCGTCTTCCTGTAGGCCGAGAAGGTGGTCGAGACATCGAGGAGACCGAGCCCCTCTGCCTCGACCGGTTCTCCCGACTCATAACCGGCATCGGCAAGGTGCGTCCCGAGCATCTGGTACCCGCCGCAGATTCCGATGACCGGCACGCCCGCCTCTCGCATGCGGCAGATCTCGTCGGCCGTCCCCGCGGCACGGAGGACGGCAAGGTCGTCGATGGTGTTTTTGGTGCCCGGGAGGATGATGCAGTCGTAGCCCGCGAGGGATTCGCCCGGCCTGACATAGGTGACCGCGGCATGGCGTTCGAGGAGTTCGAAGTCGGTGAAGTTCGCGATATGCGGGAGCCTGATGACGGCGATCCTGATGGGGCTGTCCCGTGCCTGCTTGTCCCCGATGGAGAGGGAGTCCTCTGAGGCAATGCCGAGGTCGGCGTACGGGACGACACCGAGGACCGGGACGCCGCAGAGGTCCTCCAGCGCCTTCACCCCGCTGTCGAAGAGAGAAAGGTCTCCCCTGAACTTGTTGACGATGATCCCGGCGACCAGCGGGCGGACGTCATCGGGGAGGAGGGATATGGTACCGAAGGCCTGGGCAAAGACCCCGCCGCGCTCGATGTCGGCGACAAGGAGGATCGGGAGGCGGAGTTCCCGGGCAAGCCGCATATTGGCAATGTCTCGGTCATAGAGGTTGACCTCGGCCGCACCGCCAGCGCCTTCGACGACAACGGTGCCATAGCGCGCCTCCAACACTCGAAATGCGCCGACCGCCTGTTCGAGGAGTGCGTCGGTCTCCCGGTAATACTCCCCGATCCGCACGTCCTTATAGGGATGCCCGAAGAGGACGACCTGCGAGACCATGTCCCCCTTCGGCTTGAGGAGGATCGGGTTCATCTCCGCGGCGGGTTCGATACCCGCAGCCCTCGCCTGTTCGGCCTGGGCGATCCCGATCTCGGCGCCGTCGGCCGTCACCCAGGAGTTGAGGCTCATGTTCTGGGACTTAAAAGGTGCGTTCGTAATTCGGCGGTTTCTGAGGGCCCGGCAGAGCCCGGCGACTATCGTGCTCTTGCCGACATGGGAGGCGGTCCCGAGGACCATCAGCGACATCGATCTCTGGTTTGTTGTCAGAGCGGATAACGGGTGCGATCACGAGGGGTGCGAGGAGGCATCGGTCACCTCAAAATACATATTCACCTGATGGAAAGGATATTCATGCCAAGAAATATATAACGAGAACTTGAAGGTATAACTAATGAATGGTGGGATATGTCCCAAATGCGGACTACCAAAGGAACTGTGTATCTGTGAGGAGGTCGCAAAGGAACAGCAGAGGATCCAGGTCAAGATCAATAAACGCCGATATGGGAAAGAAGTCACTATCATCGAAGGACTCGATCCCTACGACATCGACCTTGCAGACCTCACAAAATTCCTCAAAGCCAAACTTGCCTGCGGCGGGACTGTCAAGGACACGTCCATCGAACTCCAGGGCAACCACAAGGAAAGGGTCAAAGAATTGCTGGCCATGAAGGGGTATAAATTGGAACAGATCAATTAACCCCCTATCCTTTTTTAATACTTTTTTTTCGCCTCGTAGTCATCCCCTGTTCTGTTCGGTGGTCCTCCCGTCTATCTTGCGGGGTAAAGGGGTGGAGCGGGAGGACCCCGGCCTTCAGGCCGGGGGTGAAAGCGGAACCCCTTTTGATATGATCTCATCTACCGAAAACTATTTGATATTATAAGGCTTATAAC
>NZ_JAQVNX010000018.1 GCF_028702905.1 Methanofollis sp. | reverse complement strand
CCGGTGGGATCCGCTTTATCGAAGGGAACCTCGAGGATATTTCCGGCCTTGCCACCGCCCTCGATATAGCCGATCCCGATGTGGTCTTCCACCTTGGCGCCCAGTCCTATGTCCCGCGTTCGTTCACGCACCCGGTCGAAACGGCGCAGATCAACTCGATCGGCACCAATAACCTTCTCGAAGCCATACGGAAGAAGGACTGCGACCCGACCATTGTTTTTGCCGGGTCGTCCGAGGAATACGGGCTGGTCTTCAGTTCAAAGGAGCAGTACGCACGGACAGAGGAGAAGTACGGTGCGATCTTCCCGCAGCCGACTGTCCTTCCCGAGGTGCCCATCAAGGAGACGAACCCTCTCAGGCCGATGTCGCCCTATGCGGTGAGCAAGGTCTATGGCGACCACCTGATGAGGAACTACTTCTACACCTACGGCACAAAGGCCATCGTCTCCCGTGCCTTCAACCACGAGGGGGCCGGCCGGGGGATCATGTTCGTCACCTCCGTCGTCACCAACCAGGTGGCGAAACTCGTTGCCGGCGAGATCGATCAGGTCACCATCGGCAATGTGAACGCCTTCAGGGACTGGTCCCATGTCCGCGATGTCATCAACGGCTACTGCCTCCTTGCCGGGAAAGGAAAGCCGGGTGAAGTCTACAACCAGGGTTCCATGCGCACGACCTCGGTCCTCTCCTATATCCTCCTCAGTCTTGAGGCGGCAGGGATGCCGGTGGATAGGATCGAGACGTTTGGGGGCGAGAAGTCCGTGGACAACCCGACCGGAGAGGACACGGCAGAGATGTTTGGCGTCCGCTTTGACAAGACACATGTCGACCGGATGCTCCTCGAAGGGTCCATCGACTATACTCTCGCCGACCGGGGGATCACGGCAGTCTGCGGCGGCCGGAAGGTCAGGATCTCCTTTGACGGGGCGCGGTTCAGGCCTGCCGAGGTTCCGATCCTGATGGCAGACATCACGAAGTTGCGGAAACTTGGCTTCGCCTCGACGTACAGTGTTGGAGATATCGTCCGGGACCAGCTCAACTACTTCATGGACGAGAAGAAGCGGGCATGAAGACAGCCATCTTCCATGACTATTTCGGGGCTATCGGCGGCGGGGAGAAGGTCGTCGTCACTCTGGCGCAGGTGCTCGGTGCCGACATCATCACCACCGACGTCGATGCCGTTGAGAAGATGGACATGTCCGTCCCTGTCATCAGCCTGGGGAAAACAATAAAATTTCCCCCTTTGAAGCAGATCTCCGCGACACGATCTTTTTCCTCCTGTGATCTCTCGGACGACTATGATTTTTTTATCTTCACCGGGAACTGGAGCCATTATGCGGCGCACTGTCATCACCCGAACCTCTGGTACTGTTATACTCCGGTGCGGGCCTTCTACGACCTGTACGACACCTTCCTTCGGCGGCAGGACCCGGTGACCAGGCAGGCCTTCCGCCTCTGGGCAGGCGTTCACCGCAGGCTGGACCAGCGGTCGGTTCGGCAGGTCGACCGCATCGTCGCGATCTCGGAGACGACCAGGCAAAGGGTCCGTGCCTACCACCAGCGGGAGTCTGACCTCATCTACCCGCCGGTGGACACCGCGAAGTTCTCCTGCAGGGAGTACGGGGACTTCTGGCTCTCGGTGAACAGGCTGTACCCTGAGAAGCGGATCGAACTCCAGATCGAGGCCTTCCGCCGGATGCCGGAGGAAAAACTGGTGATCGTCGGCGGGTATGCGGCGGGAGATCACGCTGCCGGATATGCAAGGAAGATACAGGCCAATCTCCCGCCGAATGTGGAGGTCAGGGGCGAGATCCCGGAGGCGGACCTGCTCGACCTCTACTCCCGGTGCCGGGGCCTCGTCTGCACCGCGATGGACGAGGACTTCGGCCTCACCCCTATCGAGGCGATGGCGAGCGGGAAACCTGTCGTTGCGGTGGACGAAGGGGGCTTTCGGGAGACCGTGACCCCGGAGACAGGGGTGCTCGTGGAGGCGGACGCGGCGAATATCCGCGACGCCGTCCTCGCCGTCTCGAAAGAGCCGGAACAGTACAGGGAGGCATGTTCCGGGCGGGCAGAGGTCTTCGCCCTCCCCCGTTTCGCAGACCAGATCCGTGCCGTGGTGAATGATGGTGTTTAGTCATTTCAAGGAATTGTACGGGTACAGGAACCTCATCTGGACCCTTGCGTGGGGAGAGTTCAAGCAGAGGTACAAGAACTCCGTCCTCGGGTACTTCTGGTCACTCCTCGAACCCCTGCTGATGCTCATCGTCCTGTACGTCGTCTTCTCGAACCTGATGCGGATCCAGGTGGAGTACTACCAGCTCTTCCTCCTCCTCGGCATCATCCTCTGGAACTTCCTCTCCCGGGCGACCTCGATGGGCCTCAACGCGGTCCTGGGGAAGCCGAGCATGGTCCAGAAGATCTACTTCCCACGGGACATCCTGGTGATCTCGTCCTGCATCACCGCACTCCTGATGAGCGTCTTCGAGTCCGTGATCTTCGTCATCTTCATGGCATATTTCCGGGTCCCCCTCTCGGCAAACCTCGTCTACGTGCCCCTGATCATCGCACTCCTCTTCCTCCTGTCCATGGGCCTTTCCCTCGCTCTTGCCGCCCTCAACGTCTTTTACCGCGACGTCCAGTTCATCTGGGCGGTGATCCTCCAGGCCGGGTTCTTTGCGACGCCGATCCTCTACCCGATCACCATCTTCGACGAGACCCTGCAGAAGATCTTCCTCCTCAACCCCATGGCCCATATCATCACGGCCGCACGGGACACGATCATCTATTCCACCCCCGCGATACCGGGGTCCCTGCTCTATGCAGGGGTTATGGCCGCCATCGCCCTCCTTGTGGGGTACCTTATCTTTGCACATTATGAACCGCGCTTTGCGGAGGAGATGTAATGGGAGTCATCGACGTCGATCATGTGGAGAAAGTCTTTCGCATCCCGCACGAGAAGAGGACGACGGTCTTCGAGGCCCTGACCGGTCTCCTGCGGCCCACGCAGTACGAGACCTTCCCGGCATTGAAGGACGTCTCTTTCTCCGTGGAGGAAGGGGAGATGTTCGGGATCATCGGCGAGAACGGGAGCGGGAAGAGCACACTCCTCAAACTCCTCGCCCGGATCATGCGGCCGACGCGGGGGGCGGTTCGCGTGCACAGGAAGGTGACGCCCTTCCTTGAACTCGGCGTCGGCTTCAACCCCGACTTCACCGCGGTGGAGAACATCAGGACTTATGCCACGATCATGGGCCTCTCGAAGCGGGAGATCGAGGGGCGGATCGACGACATTCTGGACTTTGCCGGGCTCGAACGGTTCCGGGACACCAGACTCAAGAACTTTTCCTCGGGGATGCAGGTCCGCCTCGCCTTTTCGACCGCGATCCAGACCGACCCCGAGGTCCTCCTGATGGACGAGGTGCTCGCGGTCGGCGACATGGAGTTCCAGCAGAAGTGCCTGGACGTGCTGAACAGGTACCGGAAGGAGGGGGTGACGATCGTCTTCGTCTCCCACGACCTGGGGTCTGTCCGCAGGTTCTGCGACCGGACCCTCCTCCTGAACCACGGCGAACAGGTCGCCCTCGGCGAGACGGACGAGGTGATCGACAGGTATGTCTATGGGCGGAGAGAGGAGGGACCTGCAGAGGTGGAAGAGGCCGCACAGGTTGAGGAACCCGAGGGCCGCCGGGGGAATAAAAAGGTCGAGATCACCGGCGTGACATTCCTGGACAAATTCGGCAGCGAGGGTGTCCGGTTCAACTCCTTCGACCCCATGACCGTCAGGATCTTCTACGACGCCCATGAGCGGATACCCGACCCTGTCTTCGGGATCGCGCTCTATTCAGAACAGGGGGCGTACCTGTACGGGACCAATACCGAACTGAAGGACGTCTCTATCGGGTGCCTGGAGGGAAAAGGATATATCGATCTCCAGGTCGAGAAAGTGCCGATGCTTGCCGGGAAGTTTTTCCTGACGGTTGCGGTGCACACCCACAACCAGCAGCCCTATGACTGGCATGACCGGGAATATGCCTTCGATGTCATCCCTACAGGACGTGATGCCGGGATCGTCGATATCCCCTGTATCTGGCGGAGATGAGAGAGATGGACGAGAACACCTTTGAGATCCGCGACGGCGAGATCGACGTCGAAAAGATCATGGAGAGAATCCGGGAGACCATCAGGCGGCGGAAGGAAGCAGGGCTTTACCCACCTGAACCAGTCTCTGCCGCATTCCCTCAAAGTCAGGCGGGGGGAGAGAAAGAATCTGAAGTCGCCCGGGATATTGTATATCTCTCCGACAACTGGAACATCCAGAACACCGGTTACTTCATCAGTTCGCACCGGCCATTTACGGGAAAATTCCTGGTGAAGGGGCGGGAACTCGTCCACGGGGAGGTGCGGCGGTACGTGGAACCGGTGTTCTGGAGGCAGAGCGAGTTCAATGGGAGTGCCGTCCGGGTCTTCAATGACGTGAATGTGCGGCTTGCAGGCCTGGAATCCCGGTTGAACCCGGACGGTGCATTTATCAAGACGGTGAGGGATGGTGTCACAGGGCAGGTTCTCGACGTCCTCAACCAGGTCCGGGCCGAGGTCCGGGGTGAGGTCGGAGGCCAGATCCAGCAGACCGAAGTCGAACTCCGGGACGAGATCTCCTCTGTCCAGAGGCAGACCGGGACCGAGGTGCGGAAAATTGTTGCGGGAATGAAGAGCGATATCAAGGCGGTCATGCAGGAGTGTCTGCGGCGTGAGGATGAGGAGATCAGGTCCGAGATCTCTTCTGTCAACGATGCCGTCGCCCGGATGAAGATCGAGATGGAATCCCTCATCGAAGAAAAAGTCCGGGAGAGGCTCGCCGAGATGGATGCCGACATCAGGGACAGGGCCGGTCTTGCCCGCGTCCTTGAGCAGCGGATCTCGATCTCGAATGCCTCCAGAGAGGGTGCAGGCATCTCCGGGGCCTCTGAAAGTCCTGATGGGGCCGGCCTGAACTACTTCGTCTTCGAGGAACGTTTCCGCGGCTCACGGCAGGAGATCAAGGAGCGGCAGGCGTCCTTCATCCCCTATTTTGAGGGCCGCAAGAATGTCCTGGACATCGGTTGCGGCAGGGGGGAGTTCCTTGAACTGGCACAGGAGCACGGGGTCGGTGCCCGGGGTGTCGACATCGATGATACGATGGTGCATTTCTGCAGGTCGAAGGGGCTGGACGTCGAAAAAGTCGACGCGATATCATATCTCGAAAACCTCGAAGACCGGAGCCTCGACGGCATCTTCATCGACCAGGTCGTCGAGCACCTTGAACCTGCCTACCTCGTCCGTCTCCTTGAACTCTGCTGTATGAAACTCCAGTACGGGTATTACCTCGTCGCCGAAACGGTGAATCCCCTCTCATTTGTTTCACTGGCCAACTTCTATATCGACATGAGCCACGTGCGGCCTGTCCACCCTGAAACCATGACGTTTCTCTTCGGGGTTGCCGGATTCAGGGAGATCGAAACACAGTTCTCCTCGCCGGTACCTGAGGAATGGAGGCTGCACATTTTTCCCAATCTGGACGGTGCAAATGACGAAAATAAGGCTTTCTTTGAGTCTTATAATCATACTATTGATAGACTGAACGGGATCCTGTACGGGGCTCAGGACTACGCGGTGATAGGAAAAAAATAATTTCCACATAATGAATTCGTACTCAAATGACGAAGTGGCAACCTAAATAGAACGAAAAAATGTGTGCCGAAATATGGCAGGTGTTACTGCATATTCGCTTTGCGAAGGGGAGCGGAAGGTTATGCATATACTGATATGTAATGAGCGATTTTTATTTCGTTTTGGGGTCGACAGAACATTCATCATACTGGGGAAGGGTTTGAAAAATCGTGGACATACTATTTCCGTTATGGTTACGGCAAAGAAGTATGATAGTCATGTTCTGGAAAGTTTTGCTTCTCGGATTATAGAAGTTCCCGATTTCGCAAATGATTATTTGAATTCGAATGAAAATACCGCCGGATGGATCGAGGAAACTTTTGCCAAACACTTTGAGAACAAATCGACGCCCGATATTGTTCTTATTGGAGGCTGGCCATTTTTTGCATCTATCCCTTTTTTTAGAAGAAACGGGCTGAAAGTCATATTCATGGATTGCGGTGCGGTACCCCTCGATGGCTTTACAGGGGGTGCTCTGGCAGTCCAGGAGAAATTACGTGGTTTACGGAAACGTTTCCTCCCGGAGACTTCGCTGGTCATAGGCATTAGTGACTATATCGTTCAATCTCAGTCAAAGATAGACACGAATGGTGACGTTCCTGTTCAAACGATATTATTGGGTGCGGATCATCTTGATTTACCGGTCTGGGGCTCGAAAGAACTTCTTCTGGAAGAGTCGCCGGGGTATGCAACAGATATAGTCGATTCTTTAAGGTCTCAGGGAAAAAAACTCATTTTATCTCTGGGTCGATGGGAGCCTCATTGCTACAAAAATTCTGAGGCGATGTTTGATATAATGCGCCAAATCCGGGATGGCGCCCCTGAATGCACATTGCTTATCCTCGCTGATCCTCATGCTGTGGAGATACCTCCTGATCTCCAGAGATCAATAATCCCTATCGGTTTTCCCGATGATTCGGAGTTAAAAAAAGTAATGACTCTGGTTGATTTGGGCATTAGCCCGTCCCTGTGGGAAGGATTCAATCTCCCGATCGTGGAGATGCAGTGGTCTGGTCGTCCGGTTCTTGCGTTTCATATCGGGGCGCATCCAGAGGTGATTCTTGATCCGTGGTACCTCTGTACGGACAATACCGACATGGTTGTCAAAGCCGGTGAGATCCTGAACGGCCATGACATTGAAGTTTCCAGACGAGAGTTATTGTTCGAGAGATTCCGCACACTTTTCCGGTGGAATCGTACTATTGAGGAGTACGATGAGGTTATAAGGGATCTCATGGCAGATGGTGCAGGACGCGAGGCAAAATCTCTTACTATAATTGTGGATGTAACAAACGCTGTCAGAGACCCTGCGAATTCGGGTGTCATTCGCGTTACTCGACGAATGTGTAAAGAACTTCAGGGATATCTGGATCCTGTTTTTGTTGTATGGGATCCGGAATCTGATTGCTATATTCTACCGAAAAGATCCGAATTCAGGCAGTTGGCAGAATTTAACGGGCCTCTCCTCAAAGATGAAAGCAGACTCTCTCCGGATGATCAGAGTATCACGCTTGATGAATATCTTCCATTGCCGGGCGGTACGTCCTGGCTTCTGTTTACCGAAACTGTCGCCGAGACCTCAGCACGCACCGCCCGCCGATACGCACGAAATAAAGGCATCAGGCTGGCGGCACTATTTTATGACGCTATTCCCGTCTTATGCCCGGATTTCTGTACCGACCCGGTCACCCGGACGAATCATCGCCACTATATGACCGGCATTTCTGAATGTGACGTCGTGATTCCTATTTCGTATTATTCTTCCCAATGCCTGAGGGAATTCTGGAAGGATAATACTATCGAAGGCTGTGACGTCATGCCGAATCTGCTTCCCGGGGAATTTGGAGGAGCACCTCGAACACGAAAAATCCCCGAATTTGAAACGAAATCTATCGACATACTCTGTGTCTCGACATTGGAACCTCGAAAAAATCATAAAAAACTCATTCAAGCATGTCTTTTACTGCAGGAGAAGTATCCCGATCTCGACTGGAATCTCACCCTTGTAGGCAATCGATATGCAGGAGCATTCGATATTGCGGAGTACATACAGTCGATCTCTCTGGATAACCCTCGTATCAACTGGCAGGGGGTTGTCGATGACGCCACGCTGCACACTCTCTATGAAAGATCATCATTCACGGTTTATCCCTCTGTCATCGAGGGATTTGGAATGCCGATCCTTGAAAGTCTCTGGCATGGAAAACCCTGTATTTGCTATAATAAAGGGGTTATGGCAGAACTTGCCGGGGATGGCGGATGCCTGACGACAGATGTAACCGATGAAAATGCCCTATCTGATACGATATATCGCCTGAGCACTGATAAGGAGTTGTTCCTTAAACTCTCTCGATACGCTGTGACACGGAAAATAAAATCATGGGATGATTATATCCTTGAACTGCTATCAATTCTTGTGTCGAAGTCTGCAAACACATGCCCATCTCTATCGTATCCTGAGTCTGTAGCGCCGATAGGTCCCCAAAACTGGGAAGATATCCTTTACCCCGACTGTTTATGCGAACACTGGCAAATGAACCATTCTGAAAGGCTGGCCCTGACTGCTCTGCTCTCCCGGCATAAACCCCGTTGTAGTATAGAGGTAGGGACCTATATGGGTGGAAGCCTGTCCTTGATATCACAGTATTCGCATACGGTATTCTCCATAGATATTGACCCGACTATTCCGGAAAGGTTTGGAAAGTTTAAAAATGTCGGTTTCTTTACCGGCCCCTCGCAAATTGTTCTGCCGCTCTTATTGAAAGAGCTGGATCGTGAGCAAATTCCTGTTGATTTTCTTCTTATTGACGGTGATCACTCCGCTGAGGGTATAAAACAGGATATTGAGTCTGTACTCTCTTATGTCCCTAAAAAACCTCTTTTTGTCGTTATGCACGATAGTTTTAATCCTGAGTGTCGTAGGGGGATGCTGGACGTACGCTGGGAGAAATCCCCCTATGTCCATTGGGTGGACCTCGATTTTATCCCTGGCAGAATCGTTGAGGCAGAGGGTCCGTCACAGGGAGAGATGTGGGGGGGACTAGCGTTAGCGTACCTTAAGCCTGTTATTCGTCACGGTTCGTTGCAGGTCAACCTCTCGGCAAACAGAACGCATGAGATCCTCCGGAAATGTCGGAAATAGAATTTCAACGTTCAATGGTTGGACGAATGTAGGGCTTGAAGTGTGGGAAGGCCATGGGAAAAAAGATCGTTATCTGCTGTAACGTCTATCCCCCTTATTTTGTTGGGGGGGCCGAGTTAATTGCACATGCACAGGCAAAAGTATTACACGATCTCGGTCATACTGTGGCCATCTTTACGGGGGATATTCAGGCCCGTCATGAAAGGCATTCGCTGAGGCGGGAAGACTACGATGGCTTAACCGTCTACAGGGTTTGCCTCACATCCGAAGACTATCACCAGGGCCAGATTAACTTTTTTCATAAAAAGATCGAAGATCACTTCAAGGCGTTCTTAGATGAATTTCTACCCGATGTTGTACATTTTCATAATCTTATCGGGCTTTCTGTCGGACTTATTCATATCGCCAGACAGAAGGGCATACGGACGGTACTAACCCTCCACGATCACTGGGGATTTTGTTTTAAAAACACGCTCCTGAAAAACGATGGAGAGATCTGCCATGACTATAGCCGCTGCAAGGACTGCATGCCATTTATCTCCGATACGGGAGGGATGGGTATTCCTATCAGCATGCGGCAGGATTTTATCTCGCTTCAATTCCAGGATGTTGATGCACTCATTTCTCCGAGTGAGTACCTTGCTCGTGCGTACATCCGTGCCGGGGCGCCGGAATCTAAATTTAATGTCGTATGGAACGGAATTGACGTTCAACGTTTCACGCGCATACCGAAAACTGAGAACCGTGGACGAGTGAGATTTACTTTTATTGGATATTTTGGCAGGCATAAAGGCATTCATGTTCTTCTGGATGCACTGCCGTTCCTTGGGGATACAGATCGATACAGAGTCAATCTTGTTGGTGAAGGGGAGATACTGGAGGATTGTAAGAAAAAAGTACGGCATCTGGGGTTAAAGAGTTCGGTGAAATTCTGGGGAAAGATCAAGAATATTGAGGACGCGTATCGGGAAACTGATGTCCTTATCCTCCCATCGGTCTGGCCGGAGAATCAACCGGTCACGATCACCGAAGCGATGGCCACAAAAATACCTGTTATTGCTTCTCGTCTTGGGGGCACACCTGAACTCGTGGAGGACGGAAATACCGGATCTCTCTTTGAGGCGGGTAATGCACAGGAATTGGCTCAGAAGATGTTAGAGTTTATTTCAAACCCCGACAGGATTCAGAAATTTGGGAACGCGGGTTATCACAAAATTGTGCCATATACGCTCCAGAACCAGGTCGAAACGCTTCTCTCCATCTATAATGCTCAGCCCTCTGAGCAAGCAGAACAACCCGAGAACGAAGTGCTCGTTGCATGTGTTGGACGCCGTATGGATTCGCACTGCCTCCAGGCAATGAATGTGGTATCAAGGAATCCTCGGAACGCCCGCTATCATTTTGTCATGGGCGACTGGCTCCAGGAAGATCACTATCGTCGCGTGAAGGTTCTCTGGGTCGTGGATCCCGACGTGGACCTGAATGCTGTCGCTGTCGGTCTCATGCATACGGTGCCTCTTCTCGTGCCTGAGAATAATGAGTTGCTGATGAAGGTGTGCATATCAGGGAACTGTGGTCTCTACTATAGGGATGCTTTAGACGCGGAGGCATGTCTTGAATATCTCGCCGAAAATGAGTCGGATAGGCGGGTTCTGGGGTGTAACGGTTTCAGGATGCATCGTAAAGGGAATTTATAATCCGATAACACTGTAGAATTGTTCATGAAGCAAAGTTCCTGGCGATACTATGAGGGTGTCCCCAAACAGATCCGGACTCTCTGTTACGTTGATGACATGACTCACATTCAGTTCTGAAAAATTCTGTTCTGGTCTCTGTGCCGGGGGAAAACCCACCGGGGCCCCATCAACGGTGAAGATAGCCGAGGAGTGGCGATGGATCAGTGTTCCTGCCCGCTCTCCTGTTGTGAGGAGCGTGATCAAGGGTGCCTGAAGTCCGACACTTGAGGGATGACGTGCCACTAGAGGGGGCTGCACTCCCCGGGATGAAAGCCCCCAATATCCCGACGAGAGGAGAGGAGCAGTCACTGGATTGAAATATTCTGTACAGCTATACTTAATTTTCTGGTATCCTTTGACTTTTCCGACACCTCGCATGGTCGTTCCCCATCCTCAAGCACGTGGAGTCGGACGATGTTTTCCCCTCTCATGAGAGTGATCGGAACCCCTATCGAATGAAAACTGGTGTTGACCTGAGTCTCTGTGAGGAGGTGATCATTCACGAAGATCTCCAGTGTTCTCGGGAGGTGGAAACTGCGTACTGTAAGGTTCATGGTTGCTGGGGTGTTCATCTTCGAGTATATGGTTATCGTAGCATTGCCATCTGTCCAGCGGGTGGGCGTACCGGCCCAGTTCTCTAAATTCTGCCATCCGTTTCCCAGGGCCGTAAATGTTCCTATCACCCCGTGCGGATTTTTTATTGCGATCAAATCTTCATCCTCACGAATGTGAGATTCATCTGTCGTGATCACGTGTGAATATGCTTTTAAAAAGTCTATCTCTTCCTTCGAAAGGTAATTTTTGTGTATTACGATATATCTTATATTATAGTACGAGAGAACAGATCCCGCTATGTCCGATTTATCCTCGGATATGATGTCTTGTATATCCTTCAAATATGTTAGATCTGATATTATCGGGGTGTTCATCTCAAATGATCGTGCTCCTGATGGCGTCCGTGCAACCTGCCCCCCGACGATGGGTTTCCCGTGTATAGTCTGATAATATTCAATTTTTATCCCGGCACCGTAATTTGTCGTTGCCGGGATCTCCAGGAGTGCATAATTCTCATTATCCCTGGCAATCTCCCTGTAAAACTCAGGTTGATCCACATAGGACGTGGGGTAAGGCACACATAGGTACTCAAATATAACGACCCCGGCGATCAGCACCACGAGTACGTCCTTCTTCAGGGTACGTCTCTTCAGCAACTCCGCAATACCGTATCCCGCGAGCACTGCGAACGCAAGCGCTGCAATCACATAAAACCTGCCTGTGGTCCTGCAGTTGTCCAGAAAGGGGATCAGGTAATACAGTAACAGGTGTGGGAGGGGCACTGTGGTATTGAAAACAGAAAATTGAGTCTCGCCGTTTATGGAGAGCATGGGCCCCAGACTGAGAAGGGAAAATGAAACCGCCGAGATCGTCCAGAACTGTACCTCCCTGCTGGATCTCAATTTCAGGAAGGCAAATAGTGCGAGCATCAAAACGGCATATCCGATGTACGTCGTATGTTCGGTACTATTTCCGGAGAAGTTGGTGTAGATCGGGGTTACGATGCTCCCGAAAATGGGATGCAATTGGCAGGGAAGGAAGAAACTCAGCAGGTCTGTCGAATATGTCACAGCTTCCATGGGATCTGGCTTCAGGAAGTTGGTACCTGACGTCGCGACGAGGATGTCGTTGATGGTGAGCGGCAGCACTCCTGCAAGAGACACGAGTCCGAAGGGTAGATATCTCGTGAATACTTTTTGAATTGTGGCTGCGATTGTCAGGTGCTCATCCGAATGGATCCGGTAGAGTTCGTAGAGACACAACAGAAGTGCGAACAGTCCCATGAACACCATATACTGGAGGTCGCTCATGGCGACCAGGACGAAAAAGATCCCTGCAAGGATGCTATTTTTCCTCCCGCCTTCCCGGAATGTCTTCATGAGATAAAGGGCACAGAAGGGGATCCACCCGATGGAGGTGGCCCCGAAATGGCCCAGCGCGTGCACGAAGTGATAGGGAGCAAACGCAAAGATGACTCCGGATATATATGCGGCGGGCGTGCTACCTGTCAGATATTTTACGAGCAGGTAGGCACCGAAGGCACCCAGAATAAACGTCAGGAGCCAGAGGATGGTATAGATGACATGGAGTTCAAAAAAGGGGGACATCAGAAGATAGAGCGCTTGATTAAATGCGGAGGGAAAGGGCATTGTTGGGATGCCGTATGGGTGGAATTGCATGGTATTATAGGTAAGATTTGTAAGGCCGGGGTGCATCACGGCATATATCGTATACCAGAGAGAGTACATCCAGTAGAATGCATCCCCTCCCCCCGGGATATCCGAACCTATGTGAAAAGCAACAGGATAGGTGAGCAGGACGGTCAGAAGAATATAGGAGACAAAAACTCCCCCTGTTTTCTTCGCGCCTGATATATTCTTTATTTTTGAAAAAATCGTCGTCAGGTCTTGAATGCTCATCACCACTTCTTTTTATCTGTACAGACTCGATACCGATGTATCGTTTGGTCTATATATTTGTGGATGTAGATTAATGGTGTGCGTGATTTCGAGGTGAAACACTCTGTCCTTGCCAAAGGTGTTGCTCTCATCGTCACCATCATACTGCTTGCGCTTCTTTTCTCCCAGATAGACCTTTCAGACATTGTCACCACCATAGCGAATATCGACCCCCTCTATCTGGTTGCGGGTTTCTTCCTCTACACCTCCAGTTACTTCTTCAGGGCCCTGCGTTTTCATATCCTGCTGAACCGGGAGGTGGGGTTACGCACTCTCTTCAGGATTGTGTGTGTGCACAATATGGTGAACGGCATTCTGCCGGCCAGAACCGGGGAATTGTCCTATATCTATCTCTTGAAAAAAGTGGATGGGAGGAATGTTGGGGAAGGGGTTTCTACTTTAACCATTGCAAGGATATTTGATTTTATTGCAATCACCATCTGTTTTCTCATTTCTTTCATAATAATTGGCGAGATCTCCTCCACTCTCGTTCAAACGGCGTGGATGGTGGGGGTTTTTATGATCGCAATGGTTCTATCTCTTTTTTTTTTGCTCCATTCGGGAAGAAAATTTATTTATGCAATCCATATTTTGTTTAATAAATGTCACCTCGTTAAATGGCGTTTCGGAGATTGTATCTTAAAGTGTGGTGAGGAGGCTGTGGAGAGCCTCGAAAAGATAAAAGAAACCGGAAATAATCAGTATATCTTCATTTTCCTGGTTTCGTGTGGGATATGGGTCTCTTTGTACCTTTTAATATTTCTCCTGGTTAGTGGGATGGAAATCCATATCGGTTTCTTTTTGGTTCTCTTTGCATCAACTTTTGCCATCATTTCAACTGTGTTGCCGATTCAGGGAATCGGGGGATTTGGAACTGTTGAAGGGGCCTGGAGTGTTGGTTTTATCCTTGTTGGGCTACCAAATGAGGTTGCAATTAACTCTGGATTTGTATATCATATTGTCTATTTTATTTATCTCATGCTCCTGGGTATCGGTGGCAGTATCGCTCTCCGAAACAGGCTATTTATCGATATTTTATAACCCGTGCCGGATTCCCGACAGCAATAGCATACGGGGGAATGTCTTTAGTAACCACGGATCCGGCACCAATAATTGCTCCCTGACCGATAGTAGTCCCTCTTAATACGGTTACGTTACACCCAATCCATACATCGTCTTGAATAATCACAGGTTTTCCTTTCTTCTTTTGAAGGTGGATTGGGATATCTTTACGATCGAATCCATGGTCTTCTGAAATAATTGATGTATTGTGTCCGATACGAACACAATTTCCAATGTGTACACGCCCATATCCGTTTATGAATACATATTCATTCAGGCTTGAGTCTTTGTCTATTCGAACGTTTTCTGGAAAGGTTATTGTGACTCCATCTTTTATCCAGACCCACCAGTTTAACTTCATCAAAAATATCCTCAGAACAATGAACCTCAGAATATCTCCTATGGGGGGCGGGAGATATTTTACAAGTCCATAGAGGGTATAATACGTCGAATAATAACATATTTTGAAAATCCCATACCGATCTATTAATTTTGACATTATTCACTCTGTTTTTTACATGATACGATCAAACTTAGCCCCAGAGGGAGTTTAATGTTATTTTCGACGGTTCTAAACCACATGTTTAATAGCGAATTCGATCCTTTTGAGAGGATAGAATCTCTCGAATATCGGATGCCTTCATAAATCGCTGTATGGAGCAATTTTTCTGATATGAAAAATGGTAATACACCCAAAATATTCCAGTATCTTATTTCTTCTATCTGAAAACCTGCATCCTGTATTTTTGTGATGAGTTCGTCTCGGCTATATCTCCTATAATGTCCAATCTTCAGGTCTCTTTCCCCATACAGTGACTTCAATGATGGAACTGATACTATCAATCGCCCGGAATCATGCAATATCAAATGAAGACTCCGAAGCGCTTTTTTGTCATCTTTAATATGTTCGAGCACGTCCAAACATACGATGGTATCAAAAGTATTCTCTCCAAATCGGGAGCAATCCTCTACGTTTAATTGGGAGGTTTTTACATTATATCCATGATTTTTGGCGGATCTCTCGACCAGATGTATCAAATCCGGGGAACAGTCTATGGCAGTTACGTCATATCCGCGGTGTAATAAATCCAGGGTCATATGGCCGGTACCGCAACCCGCATCCAGGACTTTTTTTCCTTTGATTTTTTGTTGTATCATCCTGCGTAGATTCTGCAATCTGAAATCGGTTTCCTCAAATTTTTGAACCCGAGTTAAATGATCAACTAATTCGGATGTCATGGAGATCCCTCATCTTTCTTGTAGAGAGATATTGCCGCGGATTTAAGCGGAATATGGCCCTCCTGTCTATACAATTTTTTCCAGAAGGTAGTTCTTTCGCTGGTTCTGCCCATAGTAGATCTTTAGGAGAATATCTGCCAGAATTCCGATCGCAACAAACTGTACTCCAAGGATCAACAGTATCATGCCCGCGAGAAAAAGAGGGCGTTCCAACAGTCCAAAACCAAAAAATAACCGCATTATAATCAGATACCCGGTGATAATCAAACCTAATGTTCCAAGAACAATCCCCGCTCCCCCGAACACATGCATCGGCCTGACCGAGTACCTCTGCCAGAAAGTGATCACCTGGAGGTCCAGGAACCCCTTGAACAGGCGGCCCCAGTTGTATTTGCTCTTCCCGAAGGACCGGTCCCGGTGATTGGTCTTCATCTCCCCCACATGATACCCCTTCCAGAGGAGCATCGCCGGGATGTACCGGTGGAGCTCTCCGTACAACTCCAGGTCCCGGGTACACTCCCTCCTGTAGGCCCTGAGCGTGCATCCCGAGTCGTGGATCGTCTCCTGCGTGAAGATCTTTCTGAGGTGGTTTGCACCCTTCGAGAAGAACTTCTTGGATGCGGGGTCATGACGGTTGTACCTCCAGCCACAGACGACGTCGAGTTCGTCGTCGTCCATCTTCCGGAGGAGTGCCGGGATGTCGTAGGGATCGTTCTGGAGGTCCGCGTCCATCGTGACGATACGGTCCCCGGCTGCGTAATCGAGTCCTGCCTTCATCGCCGCGCTCTGGCCGAAGTTGCTCCTGAACTTGACGATTCTGACTGTGTTATCCAGGTCATGGAGCTCTTTCAACCTCTGGTAGGTGCGGTCTGTCGAACCGTCGTCCACGAAGAGGATCTCATAGGTCATGCCGAGGGCGGGGAGCACCTCGTGCAGTTCGTTGTACAGGGGTACGACATTCTCCTCCTCGTTGTAGGCGGGGATCACGACTGAGAGGTCGACACCCATGCTGTGTACCTCTTCAGGCCTTCTTCCAGTGTCGTCTGCGGGGCCCAGCCGAGTTCTCTCTTCGCTTTCTCTGTCCCGGCGAAGGTATGTTCTGCATCACCTTTCACTGCCTCCGCATACCTGGTCTCAGACGCGCTCCCGGTGATCTCGATGATCTTTTCGGCGAGTGTCTGGATGGAGACCCGGTGGCCGCCGCCGATATTGTACACTCCCTTTCCTTTCGTCATCGCGATGATGTTTGCATCGACGATGTCGTCGATGTAGGTGAAGTCGCGTGTCTTCTCTCCGTCCCCGAAGATCGTGATGGGTTCGTTCTTCAGTGCATGCCTGGTGAAGATGCTGATCGCAAGGTCCGGCCTCATGCGGGGGCCGTAGACAGTGAAGTACCGGAGCGAACAGGTCGGCAGGTCGTAGAGATCGTCGAAGGCCCGGCAGTAGTGTTCTGCCATCAACTTGGAGACGCCGTAGGGCGAGACCGGGAGGGTGGGGTGATATTCGTCGAAGGGGAGGTACTTCACGGTGCCGTAGACGGAGGACGAGGATGCGTAGATGACCTTCCTGACGCCGGCATCGCGTGCCGCCAGCAGGAGGGTGAGGGTGCCGGTGGCATTTACCTCATGGGGTTTTATCGGGTCGTCCACCGAGATGCGGACCCCTGCCTGTGCCGCCTCGTGGAAGACATAATCGACGTCTTCGAGAACCTGCGCGAGGAGGCGAGAGTCTCTGATATCTCCCTCAACAGGGGTGAAGTTCATGTCTGATGCGAAAGGTGCGATATTCTCCCGCTTGACCGCAGGATCGTAGTAGGGGTCGAAGTTGTCGAGACAGACGACCTCGTGTCCCTCGCCGAGCAGCCGTGCAATGATGTGGGAACCGATAAAACCGGCTCCGCCGGTAACAAGGGCTCTCATGGTCGTCCGTCCTGGATGGTGCGGGGATGGCCCTTCTTTTCGTGCCCGTTCTCCCTCAAATACCACTCATTCGCCCGCATCAAATCGTGCGGGGTCCCAACGTCGATGTGGATGCCGTTGATCTGGCGGTACAGCACCCTCTTCCCCTCCTCGATCTCCCGTCCTATCGAGTCGGTGAGCTGGTACTCCCCCTTGTAGCCGGGCTCTGTCCGCCCGATCGCGTCGAAGATGTTCTTCTCGAAGACGTAGGCGCCGATGGCCCCAAGACGGCTCGGCGCCTCCTCGGGGGCGGGCTTCTCGACCATGCCGAGGATGCGGTCGCCGTCGGGCCTGATGATCCCGTGGCGGGTGACGTCGGCCACCTCGGCGACGCCGACGGTGGCGTCGGCATGCCGGGAGGTGTGGAAAGCGATGAGGTCGGCGAGGAAGGTCGTGGGGGCGAAGAAGTTGTCGCCGAGGACGACGGCGAAGGTGCCGTCGATGACGTGCTCCCCCGCGGCGACGGCGTTCGCAAGCCCGAGGCGCTCGTCCTGGACGACATAGGTGCAGGTGACGCCGAAGCGTTTCCCCGAACCGAGGTAATCGGAGAGGCCGTGCTTGTGCGGCGAGACGACGATGGCGATCTCCTCGATGCCGGCCCCGGCCATCGCCTCGACCACGTGCTCGATCACGGCCTTCTCACCGACAGGGAGGAGTTCTTTCGGGATCGCGTTGGTGAAGGGCCCGAGGCGCGTCCCAGACCCTGCCGCCGGGATCAGGCCCTGTCTTACCAGCATATGCCCTCCTTCCCGTCGCAGGAGAGGACTCTCCTCCCCTCGATGACAACGCGGTTCTTCATCAGTTCGAACTCGCCGTCGAGGCGGGAAAACTCCGGCCACTCTGTCATCAGCAGGCAGGCGTCGGCACCGGCCAGGGCCTCTGCGGCCCCGGTGCAGTACTCGATCTGCGGGAAGACCTGGCGCATGTTCGGGACGGCGAGGGGGTCGTAGGCGGCGACCGCCGCCCCACTCTCCAGCAGGGCCTCGATGACCGGGACCGCCCGCGACTCCCTGATGTCGTCGGTGCCGTCCTTGAAGGCGAGGCCGAGGACGGCAATTTTTTTGCTGTTCAGATCCCCGACCCGATCCTTCAGGATCCGGATCATCCGGAGGGGTTGCCGCCTGTTCACCTCCATCACCGACCGGAGGAGGACCGGGTCCTCCCCGTGCCTCTCCGCAAGATGGATGAGGGCGGCGACGTCTTTCGGGAAACAACTGCCGCCGAAACCGGCGCCCGCGTTGAGGAAGTGGGGGGAGACCCTCCTGTCGAGTCCCACGCCCTGCATCACCTCGTAGACGTCGATGCCGAGGCGCTTGCAGAGGTTCCCGATCTCGTTGGTGTAGGAGATCTTCATTGCAAGGAGGGCGTTGGAGGCGTACTTGATCATCTCGGCGGCGGTGGTGCCTGTCCGCATGATCGGGGCGTCAAGGCCCTGATACACCTTCGAAACCCGCTCACCTGCCGCGGGGTCGGTGCTCCCGATGACGATCCTGTCGGGGTGGAGGAAGTCCTTCACCGCCCTCCCTTCCCTGAGGAACTCAGGGTTCATCGCAAAGCCGAGGTCATTCCGCCCTGAAGCCTCTCTGACTGTGGGGATGACGAGGTTTTCGGTCGTTCCCGGCGGCACGGTACTCTTCACGACGACTGTGTGCGCCTTCTTCCCGCCGCGGAGGACCTCGCCGATGGAGCGGCACGCCGCGGTGATGTACGAGAGGTCGGCACTCCCGTCCCATGCCGGCGGCGTCCCGACGCAGATGAAGGAGAGGTCCGAGTCGGCAACAGGCCCGTACTCCGTCCCCGCGACGAGTTTCTTCCCGGCATGTACTTTGAGGAGTCCTTCGAGCCCTTCCTCATAGATCGGGGGCTCTCCGGCATTGATCGTCCTGACCTTGCCTGCGTCGACCTCGACGATCGAGACACCGTGCCCCAGGTGTGCAAAGCACGCAGCGGTGACAACGCCGACATACCCGCCGCCAATTACAGATACCCTCATCCTGCCCCCCGTTACGGCTCGATTGACTGAATTATTCTTTTTCTTCTGTGATGTGTCGCCGGCTTGATCGCCGCATCTGCGCCTCCCTGCATATAATGCCTCTGGCATGGATGGCACGGGCCCTCGCGTTCATATCCTCCTGGCCATCATTTCACAATCTTTAAATTCCATCTTGCCTCATTCCCGCCATCCATGATCGCCCCTTCCCCCAGGAACGCCCCCGTCCTCCTTGGCGTCACGGCCGCCTTCCCTCTTGGGGTCGCCGCAACAGCATTTCTCATTGCTACAGGCTCCCCCCTCAACGCCGGCATGAACGCTCTCATCCTCTTGATGACCGGGATGATCCTGGCGGTCTGGAGGAAGACGGTCGCCCTGCCGGACGGTGTGGCCTGGTTCGAGATCGGTGGCATCACTGCCCTTGAACTTGCGATCTGCATCGGGTGCGTCTTTGCGGGGATGTGAAAAGAGAAAAGGCGCGTGCGTCCTGTCAGTGGCGGCATCTTTTCCTGTGCCGGTAACACGTCTTTTATCGAGGTGTGATTTGGTGTCACAATGTTGCAAATAATTATGATATCTTTTTATCATACGCTGAAAAATATACTCCTATGAACGGCCCGCGCTTCATTGCCCCTGTTCTTGCCATCCGCCCCGGCAATGGAATCGATCGCATTCCGACCGGCTTTCGGCTGCCGGTCCTCTTTCGCTATCGGCCGGAGGAGATGTACGACGTCGAGGTCTCCTGCGATGCGGGTTGTGCTGGCCTTCCGGTTGTGGGAGGGACGGCATGAAGATCGTCGCGATTGTCTGGGGGAGCGACGCCGTGCTCCTCAGGGCCGCCGCCGCGGAAGAAGGGGTGTCCTGCGCCGTCACCGGCACCCATGAAGTCGACGATCCCGCGGCACGGGGCCGGTTCCTTGCCGATCAGGCCGACGCCGACCTGGTCCTCCTCCACCCGTCCCGTGACCGGGCCTGGGACGACCTGATCCCGCAGATACGCACCGATATCCCGGTCGTCTCCTTCGGGCACGACGAGGCGTTCTGGACGCTCTCGACCGTCCCCCTCACGGTCGCCGCTGCTGTTTCGGCATATGTCGTCCACGGCGGCATCGAAAATTTCAGGCTCATGGTGCGGTACCTCCGGGCGGTCGCGGACGGGTCCGGCGACGAACCCGAACCCCCGAGCTCTCTCCCCTGGGAAGGGATCTATCACCCTGACGCCCCCGATCCCTTCGCCGACGTCTCGTCCTTCCGCGCCTGGCGGCCGAGGCGCCATCCCTGCTCTGTCGGGATCGTCTTTTCCCGGACCTACTGGGCGAACGGGGATCGCGGGGTCGTGGACGCCCTTGTCCGGCGGATCGAGATCTTCGCCGACGTGATCCCGATCTTCTGTCTTTCCATGGGCGACCGGGAACTCGGTGCACGGCCCGGCGCCGAGGTGGCTGCGGAATGGTTCGCGGACGGGACGGACTTTGTCCTGAACCTCCAGCCCGTCTTCCATGCCCCGACCGCAGATGCGGCGGGCGCTCTTCCCCGGCAGATCGACTGCCCTGTCGCCCATCCGGTGCTTCTCTACCACCGGAGCCAGGAGGAATGGCTTGCCTCCTCTCTCGGCCTTCCTGCCGCCGAGGTCGGGTGGTCGATCGCGCTCCCCGAGTTCGAAGGGATGATCGAGATGCTTCCTGCCGGGACGGAGGAATCCGATGCCGGGATGCACGACCCGATTCCCGAGCGGATCGAGAGGATCTGTCGCCGCGTCGAGGCCTGGCTCTCTCTCCGGGAAAAACCGGCCGCACAGAGGAAGGTCGCCTTTATCCTCCATAACAACCCCTGCTCTTCAGTCGAAGCGACCGTCGGTGCCGGCGCCCACCTCGACACCCTCGAAAGCGTTGCCCGGATCCTCGCCGCCCTCAGGGAGAAGGGCTACGCGGTCGATCCCCCGGCCGACGGGAAAGCATTGATCGACCTGATCATGGAAAAACGAGCGATCAGCGACTTCAGGTGGACCTCTGTCGGTTCCATCGTCCGGTCGGGCGGGGCGCTCGCGCAGGTCGCCCCTGACGAGTACGTGGCATGGTTTGCCGAACTCGACCCCGTGGTCAGGTCGACGATGGAGACAGCGTGGGGCAGGCCGCCCGGCGAAGAGATCGATGGTATCCCGCCGGCAATGGTCCATGAGGGGCGGATCGTCGTCACCGGAGTCAGCTTCGGGAACGCCGTCGTCTGCGTCCAGCCGAAGCGGGGGTGCGCCGGGGCGAAGTGCGACGGGACCGTCTGCCGGATCCTCCACGACCCGGAGACCCCGCCCACCCACCAGTACCTGGCGACCTATCGCTGGCTGGAACGGGTCTTTGGCGCCGACGCGATCATCCATGTGGGGACGCACGGCAACCTTGAGTTCCTGCCTGGAAAATCTGTCGCACTGTCAGGCCGCTGTTTCCCCGACATCGCGATCGGGACGGTCCCGCACCTCTACATCTACAATGCCGACAACCCTCCCGAGGGGACGATCGCCAAACGCCGGGCCCACGCGACGCTCGTCGACCATATGCAGACCGTGATGCAGGCCGCCGGCCTCTATGGCGCACTCAAGGACCTGGAGGCATTACTCGACGAGTACGGCCGCGCCCGGGAGAGTGACCCTGCCCGCGCCCATGCCCTGGAGCACCAGATCCTCGATGCCGTCCACGAGGCCGGACTGGAAGAAGAAACAGATCTCGCCGGACTGCAGGCGAGTCGGCAGGACTTCCCGGCCTTCGTCGCCAGGACACACCAGGAACTTGCAAAGGTGGCGTCCTCCCGGATCCCGGACGGCATGCACATCTTCGGCTCCCGCCCCGAAGGGACCGACCGCGTCAGGTTCATCCAGGCGGCGCTCAGGTTCGACGACGCCCTCGGCTCGGCCCTCTTCGGCCCCGACGATAACCCGGCGGCGGTCGGGACGCGTGACGAGGCTGAGGCCGCGTTCGTCGATGCCGTCCTGCGGGGTGCCGACGCCCGGACGGCGGTCGAAGACGCCTGCGGCAGGCCCCCTCTTCCCGGCACTGCCGACGCAGTCGCAACCCTGGCAGAGCAGGCCCTGAGCATGGCCGCGGCGATCGACGCCTCCGGCGAGATCGAGAGCCTCCTCCACGCCCTGGACGGCGGCTTCGTCGAACCCGGCCCCGCGGGCCTGATCACCCGCGGCCACCCCGAGGTCCTCCCGACAGGGCGGAACTTCTACTCCCTCGACCCCGCTTCGGTCCCCACCCGTGCCGCATGGGCCGTCGGGAGGAGACTCGCCGATGCGCTGATCGCCGGACATCGCAAGGAGCACGGGGAGGATCCGCGCTCGATCGCGATGTACTGGATGTCGTCGGACCTGATGTGGGCCGACGGCGAGGAACTCGCCCAGATGCTCGCCCTCATCGGGGTCGAACCTGTCTGGCGGGGCGGAAAAGTCGTCTCTTTCCGGGTGATCCCCCTCGAAGAACTCGGCCGGCCGCGGGTCGATATCACGGTGCGGGCGAGCGGGATCCTCAGGGACTGTTTTTTCACCTGCATCGAACTGCTCGACGATGCGATCGCGGCGGTCGCCGCCCTCGACGAACCCGAGGAGATGAACCCGATCCGTGCCGGCGCCCTGAAGACGGGCACGACGGCGCGTATCTTCTCCAGCAGGCCTGGCACCTACGGCAACGGCGTGAGCCTTGCGGTCTACTCGTCGGCCTGGAAGGAAGAGAAGGACCTTGCCGGAATTTTTATCGAATGGAACGGCTATGCCTATGGCAGGGACAACCCCGGCCGCGATGAACGCGATGCCTTCTCCGGCCTCCTTGCAGGCGTGGACGCGACCTTCAACAAGACGGCGACCGACGAGTACGACCTCTGCGGGTGCTGCTGCTACTTCGGGACGCACGGCGGCATGACAGCCGCGGCACGGTCCCTCTCGGGGAAGCGCGTCCCCGCGTACTACGGCGACACGAGGAGGCCCTCGCAGGTGGAGGTCAGGACCCTCGCCGCCGAACTCGGCCGGGTGGTCAGGACCAAACTGATCAACCCGGCCTGGATCGAGGGGATGAAGAGGCACGGCTACAAGGGCGCCGGCGACATTGCAAAGAGGGTGGGAAGGGTCTACGGCTGGGAAGCCGCAACCGGCGAGGTGGACGATCGGATCTTCGATGCGATCGCACGGACCTTCGTCCTCGATCCGGAGAACAGGTCCTTTTTCCAGGAGAACAACCCCTTTGCTCTCGAAGAGATCGGCCGCAGGCTTCTTGAGGCGCAGGGCAGGGGCCTCTGGAGTCCGGACCCCGAGGTGGCCGAATGCCTCAGGGACGCCTATCTGGAGACGGAGGGGTGGCTCGAAGACCGACTCGACGGCGCCGACGGCCCGGTGCAGGGCGGCGGCGTGACCATCGCAAACCTCGACGAGATCAGGGCGGCACGGCGGCGCGACAGGACGTAGTACAGGGATGACAATGGCAGTGATCGAAACAGAGAATCTGACCCGGACCTTCGGGGATCTCAGGGCCGTGGATGGGCTGAACCTCGATATCGGCACCGAGATCTTCGGCCTCCTCGGGCCGAACGGGTCGGGGAAGACGACGACGGTGAAGATGCTGACGACGCTTCTCAAGCCCACGGCCGGGGATGCGAGGATATGCGGGTATTCCGTGACCCGGAACCCCGAACGGGTCCGCGAGCGGATCAGCTATGTCCCGCAGGACATGGCGCTCGACCCGAAACTCACGGGCCGGGAGAACGTTGTTTTTTTTGCAAAACTCTACGGGATCGATCGCCCCCACGAGACCTCTGACGAAGCGATCGCCCTGATGGACCTCTCGGACCGGGCCGACGATCTCGTCAGGACATACTCCGGCGGGATGCGGCGGCGACTCGAACTGGCGCAGGCGCTTGTGCACGACCCCGAGGTGCTCTTCCTGGACGAACCGACGATCGGTCTGGACGTGGCGGCAAGGCGGAAGATCTGGGAGCATATCACCACACTGAAGAACCGGGGGATGACGGTCTTCGTGACGACCCACTATATGGACGAGGCAGACCATGCCTGCGACCGGGTGGCGATCATCGACCACGGCGCCGTGGCGGCGGCTGATACGCCGACGGCGCTGAAGGCCCACCTCTGCAGCGATATCGTGACGATCCGCGCCTCCGGGGAGTACGCCGGGGAGACAGTCGAGGGCGCCCTGTTTCTCAGGCGTGAAGGCGATGAATTGAGGTTCAAAGCCGAATGCGGCGAAGAAGCCGGGATCGCACTTGCCCGTGCTCTCACCTCCGCCGGGATGCAGGTCAGTTCGATCTCGATCCGGCAACCGACCCTGGACGATGTGTTCCTCGCGCTTGTCGGGCCCCAGGAAGAGACGGCCGCGTTTGATTTCCATAGTTTCAGGACGATGCTGCGGAGGCGATGATGAGGCGAACTTTCACGTACCTGGAGAGGGACTTTCGCCGCTGGGTCCGCGGGCGGACCTCGGTTGTCTCGGCCCTGGTGATGCCGGCGGCCTGGCTGATCTTTGTCGGGCTTGCATTGCCGACAAATTTCACCGACAACTACCTGGACTTCATCACGCCCGGCATCCTGGTGCTCACCATGCTCGGCACCTCGATGCAGGGGGGGTCTCTGCTGATGTTCGACAAGGTCCTTGGCTTTCTCCCGAAGTTCCTGGCGATGCCCGCACCGCGCGAGAGCATCCTTGCCGGCAAGATCCTCTTCATCACGCTCAGAGGCCTCCTCCAGTCCACGGTGATCCTTGTCATTGCGCTCGCTCTCGGGGCGCATCTCCTCGACCCCGTGCTGCTGATCGAGATGTACGGGGTCCTCTTCCTCTTCGGCATCCTCCTCTCGTCGTGTACGACGACCGTGGCGCTCGTCCTCGAAGACCACGACTCCTATGCCGCCTTCAATGCGGTCGTCTCGATGCCGCTCTTCTTTACGAGCAGTGCCCTGATGCCCTACGAGGTGATGCCCGGATGGCTTGCGGTGCTTGCGCACCTCAACCCCGTCTCCTATGCGATCGACGCCATACGTGCGTTTCAAGCAGGGATCTTCCCGGCGGCGACCCTTCTCCTGCTCGGTCTCGGGGCCGTGGTCGTGCTCGCGGTCTCGGTGACGACGTTCAGGAAGGCGACGGTGTGAGTGGGGGCGTCACGCCCCGAAGACTCTCCCGCCCTCGTAACGGGCGATCGTCTCGATCTCTCCGGTGGAGAGGTCTGAGAGGGCATAGTACCGCCCGCCGCACATCTCCGCGACCTCGCGGCAGTAGCCGAGGGAGAGAGTTCGGCCGCCCTCCGCCGCCTCGGTGTCGATGACAACGGTCCTGATGCCGGCGTCTGCGATCTCGCCGGAGACGCGGGCGAGTTCCTCCCTGACCGGGCCTGTCCCGCTGTTTGCCCGGCCGTCTGAGATGAGCATCATCAGGGGGACCACCTCGCGGCGTTTCCTCTGCTCTCTCTGGAGGACGTCCATCCCTTTTGCAAGGCCTGCCGCAAGGGGGGTCCGGCCGCCTGTCGGTATTTCTGCGAGGCGGCGGTACGCGAGGTCGACGCTTCTGGAGAGGGGGAGGACAAGGTCTGCGCCTGTCCCCCTGAAGGCGACGAGGCCGACGCGGTCCCGGTGGACGTACGCATCTTCCAGGAGAGAGAAGACGGCGCCCTTGGCGCACTCCATCCTTTTTTCAGTACCCATGGAGCCGCTTGCATCGACGACGAAGACGCAGGCGACCTCTGCCTTGCCTGTCCGGCCTGCCTTTCGCAGGTCTTCGGGGAGGACGGTGACGGCGAGGCCGGGGCCGGGCTTTCTGGACCGCTGTGCGGGTGCGGCCGCCCGGAGGGTGGCGTCGAGGGCGATGTCGCGCCAGGTGTCTGTCGTGGTGATGGTGGTCCGTCGGCCCCGGGGGTCCTCTGTCGGGGTGGCAATCCGTCGGCCGCGTGCGGTTTTCCTGAGGGTCCGGTCGGAGGGAGTCTCCTTCCAGATCGGGTCTGTTGCGACCGGGGCGCCGATCCCTCTGGTCTCTGTCCTGCCGTCGTCGGGCGGGGCGGAGTCGCCCTCGTCCCCTCCGTCGCCGGTATCGTCGCGGCTGTCCTGGGGTGTCTGGTCTTCGGTGTCGGGCACCAGGTCGTCGAGGGCCTGCTGGTCGATCCCTGGCTCTTCAAAGGGTTTTCTCCGCATCCGGTGGGGGAGGGCGAGGGCCATCGCCTCGCGGACGTCGGCCGGGAGGACGGTGTTCCGCCCCCGGAAGGCCGCGATCGTCCGGGCCGCCCTGACGACGGTGATCTCGGCGCGGTGGGTGGTGATGCCGAGGGAGATGCAGGCTTCGACGACCATGCGGACGAGGCGGTCGTCGATCGTGACGCCGGGCAGGAGCGCCCTGGCCCGGGTGATCGCCGACCTGAGGTCGTCCTGCGCTGCGGCGCATGACGCTGCCATCGCCGCGGGATCGTTGTCCCAGGTCTCGGCGGCGGCGATGACCGCCATCCTGGCATCGGGGTCGGTGAAGCCCTCGACAGAGACCGTCAGGCCGAAGCGGTCGAGCAACTGGGGCCTGAGTTCCCCCTCCTCAGGGTTCATAGTCCCGACGAGCATGAAGCGGGCAGGGTGGGTGACGGATATCCCCTCGCGCTCGACGGTGTTGACGCCCATTGCGGCCGCGTCCAGGAGGACGTCGACGATATGGTCGTCGAGGAGGTTGACCTCGTCGATGTAGAGGATGCCGCGGTGTGCGGCGGCGAGCACGCCGGGTTCAAGGGCGGCCACCCCTTCGCGGATCGCCCGTTCGAGGTCGAGCGTCCCGACGACCCGGTCCTCGGTGGCGCCGAGGGGGAGGGTGACGACCCTGACCCGGCGTTCTGACCGTTCCAGGCCGCCGTTCTCGCGGAGTTTTGCGGCGCAGGCCGGGCAGAGGGCGGGCTGGTCGTCGGGGTCGCAGGAGAAGGGGCACCCTTGCACGACGGCGATCCCTGGCAGGACCCCGGAAAGGGCTCGGACAGCGGTGGACTTCGCGGTCCCCTTCTCTCCGCGGATCAGCACGCCGCCGATCCGCGGGTTGATGGCATTGAGAACGAGGGCGAGTTTCATCTGGTCCTGGCCGATGATGGCTGTGAACGGGAGGGTAGGGGGACGGTCGTTGAGTGCCATTGTGGTACCGTTGTCTTGAATGGTATTACCTTTTTCGCCATAGTTCGACGATCGGTACCCGGATATGTGGCCCCTTCTGGACTCATCTTCCTGGTCTCACGGATGCACTTCATGTGCCACCATTGCTGAGATCGACCCGGCGAACGGTGACGTCCCCTTCAACTTTCGGACGGGCCAGGTCACCCCTCAGTCCTGTATGTCCCCCTGACCCTCTCCGGCAGGACGACCGCCCGGAAGCTCTCGGCGAAGTAGCGGTCTGTCATCCCGGCGATGAAGTCCCGCACTTTCTCCCCATCCGTCGCCGTCTCCCTGTACTCCCGCGAGACCCAGGGGGCGTCGAGGTAGTCGGTGTAGATGGCGGAGTCCCTCTTCTCCTCTTCGAGGTCGGCGGAGTAGTGCTCGAAGAGGGCGGCGAACATCCTCCTGATCTTCTCATGCTGGGAGGTGAGTCGCGGGTGGTTGTAGATGCGGTCGATGCTGAATTGCTGCATCTGTTTCACGCCCTCTGCGGCCCCGTCCGAGAAGGCGATCTCTGCTTTCCCGAAACTTTCGGTGATGATGTCTTTGATGAGGGTGTCGATGGCCGTCCTGGTGATCGTCCGGTAGTCGTCTATCCCGAAGGTCTCCCGGCAGATCGCCGCCAGGTCTTCGTCGTCCCGGTCGATCAACCCGACCTCGATTGCGTCCTGGAGGTCGCGGCCGAGATAGGCGATGACGTCCGCGGCCCTGACGACGCACCCTTCCATGGTGGACGGGAGGACCGACGTCCCTCCCCGGATCTTCTCACACTTCGATCTGAGGGACGCCGCAGAGATTGGTCCGGCCGGGACGAGGCGGCCGACGAACCTCTCGCCGTCGTGGCAGAGGACGCCGTCCAGTGTCTGGAGGGTGAGGTCCAGGTCTTCGATGGCGTCGAGGAACTGGACGCTCTGCACGTTGTGCCTGAAGGCGCCGACCTCCGCCCGCCGGCAGATCCCGTCCAGGCACTCCTCCCCGGTGTGCCCGAAGGGGACGTGCCCGATGTCGTGGCCGAGGGCGACGGCCTCGATCAGGTCTTCGTTGAGGCCGAGGGCCCGGCCGATGGTGCGGGCGACCTTGGAGACGAGCTGGACGTGGAGGACGCGGTGGGTGATGTGGTCGTTGTCGATGAGGGAGAAGACCTGGGTCTTGTCGATGTACCGGGTGTAGGCCCGGGAGTGGAGGATGCGGTCGGCGTCGCGGGAGAAGGGCGGGCGGATGACGGGTTCCTCCGCTCTTGCGTCATTCTTCCTGACGGCAGAGGTGTTCCGTGCGGCATAGGGAGAGTACGTCCTCTCGACCGCGGCCTGGCGGTGGCGGATCTCTTCGAGGATCTCAGGATCTATTTCCATCTGATTATCTGAACTCCCTTTCTATCCAACACAATTTGTATCTTTAGAAATTCATCTCCCCGCTATATAGTCTCTGATATTCTTCTATTGCATAATTGTCGGTCATGGACGCAATATAGTCGCAAATTGCTCGTAAAAATTTAGGATCATTAATGATATGTTTCTTAAAGTCTTCAAAACATTCTTTATCGAGATATCTTATGTTTTTCTCATTATTATGGTCGATTGGGATTTTTTCAAACAATCCTTCAATCGTACATTCTTTAGAATACAGTTTTAAGATAGAATCTGGTAACTGCTTTGGATTTGTTAAATATGCTTTTATTAACCTTCTTATTATGAATCTCGCCTTCCCATCGATTCTATTTATTTTATAGTTGTTTATAACATACTTGTTCTTGATCTTTTCAAGGTCTTGATATAATTCATAATCCCTGTAGACCACATCTGCTGTAGCCAGATCTTCATCTACGGGATATCCTATATGTGGACTATTTTTTTTCTTTTCAATATAATGTTCCATATTCTTTTCTATTGTGGTAACTGCGTGATATATCAATTGTGCAATTAGATAACTCACAAAATTTTTAAAGTATTTTTCATCAATCTCATACTCGCCATTGCTGGTCTTTTTAACAAATTGCTGAGATCCTATATCTGGAATTTTTCCTTCTTTATTTGCTAATTCATTCAATTTACATCTTATTATTGTGCTACTGTCGTAATTCGCTTCTATTGCGTCTTCTAAGTCATGCGAAACCTGTGCGATTTCATCTGCTAACGCAACTATTTGACCCTCTATCGAACATGAAAATTCTTTATCTATGTGATATTTTGGATTATTTGTTATATTCTCATATTCTATCAGCTTTTTTTCCTTTTCGTCTTCTTTTTTAATTGTAACCTTCATTTTGGTATGTTTCAATATTCCTTCTAATACTGGATATGTTAAATTTAGTCCTGTTATTCCGTAATATCCTTTTTCAATCTCGGTAAGGATTCTGACACTTTGAAAATTATGTTTAAATCCCATATTTATTTTTGTAAAATTTAAGTCAAAGTCTTTCTCTATTTTTTTGTCTTCGCCAATTAAAAAATCTGATAATACCCTTTCTCCTGCGTGACCAAATGGAGTGTGGCCTACATCGTGCCCTAATGCTATTGCTTCGGCTAAATCAACATTTAAATTAAGATCTCTTGCAATACTTCGTGCAATCTGAGATACTTCAAGCGTGTGGGTTAATCGTGTTCTTAAGTGCTCGTTCATTTCACCAATTACGCACACTTGTGTTTTGTGCATCATTCTTCTGAACGCTTTAGAATACAGTATTCTGTCTTTATCTCTTTGAAAAGCTGTTCTTTTACAGTCCTTCCTTTTATTTTCGTAATCTTCTTTTGCATCTGAATATTCTCTTTTTACATTTTCCCCGAAATCTGGGGTTGCTAGTATGTTTAATTTGCAATCTGACGTTTTTTACACCCTCTGTCCTTAAAATATCTGTGTGTATGTGGTATGTGATATATTTTATTTTTTCCTATTCTTTCTCTCTGTTTTTGGTTTTAATCTGCGCTATTTTCATCCGGTTTTGCCCCTTACTAACTTATTGGTACTCGGAGACCCTGACCCTAGGTTTTGTTTTACTAAAGATTGGCTAAACTCTGCATCTGGGAGTCTTTTGTTGGTAAGGAGTTTAATAGATTTTCAATGGATGTTTGAGTCCTTTCGTAATTTTTAGCACTAGATCACCTTGCTGGATCAGATGGGATACTTTGTCTCTTGAAGATGTGTCCATCAGAATACCTTATGTAGCGATTGACGGTGGCAGCTGTGTGGTGATCGTTCCTATCGACAACAGCAGTACGATCTTCGGCCCGATCTGGACGCTCACGTGAGCCGAGATCGGTTGAACAGCCTTGCCAACATTTCTGTGCGGTTCGTCTCAATCCTCTGTGTTTGCGATCCCACCATCCGCCCTCATCTCCCGACCCGCTCGAAGTCGATGTAGCCCCTGTACGGGTCTGTGCGTACCAGGCGGACGCGGACCCTCTGCCCGATAGAGAGGCCTCCTTCGCCCTGCATGACCCTTCCTTCGACGGGGGGCGAGACGATCCTGACGTACGTCCCCTTCTCCGACGCCCCGGTGACGAGGGCGTCGAAGGTCTCGCCGATCCGGTCCTCCAGGAGCACCGCGGCCGCAGCCTTTCGCATGAACCTCTCCACCTTCTCGGACGCTCTCTCCCTGTCGGTCAGCCATGCGGCGATGTTTTCCAGGTCGTCGCGGGTGTATGGGGTTTCCTCTCCCTGGAGGGCCGCCTTCAGCAGCCGCTGGATGACGACGTCGACATAGCGCCTGTTCGGGGCGGTGCCGTGGGTGTAGTCGGTGACCGCAAGGCCGAAGTGGCCGTACGGCGGTTCGCCGGGTTCGAGGGGCAGGTAGATGCCGTGCCCGATAAGTTTCACGATCGTCAGGGAGAGGTCGGGGAAGCGTTCGGGGTCTGCCTTCTTCCGCCGGAGGAGGAATTTCGAGAGGGCCTTCGCGCTGGGTTTCTTCGGCAGGCGCCAGCCGTACTCCGCGGCCGTCGCCACGATCCCGTCCCAGTTCTTCGGCGTCAGGACGACCCTCTGGATCATGGGGACGCCGGCCCTGCCCAGGTACTCCACCACCGCCCCGTTCGCCCCGATCATGAACTCCTCGATGAGGCGCCGGGCCGCGTTCTGCCGCGGGACGACGAGGTCGGTCACCGTCCCCTCCTCCATCACGGGCGCCGCCTCGATGGTTTCGAGGTCGAGCGCCCCCTGCTCTATCCGGTATCTTTTCAGGTGGCAGGCCGCCTCGTGCTGGAGGAGGACCTGCTCCTCCAGGCCGGGGACGTCGGAAAAGATCGCGGGCGGATCGCCGATGTCTTCCAGCCAGTCGCCGACTTCTTCGTAGACGAGTTTCGCCCTGTTGCGGACGAGGGCCCGGTAGATCTTGCCGTTGTGGGTGCTCCCGTCGGTGCGGACGGTGTACTCGATGACGATTGCGAGGCGGGGCGGGCCCGGCAGGAGGGAGGTGATCCCCTTCGAGAGACGGTCGGGGAGCATGGGGAAGGTCTCGACCCCGGTGTAGACCGAGGTGCCGTTGTGGGCGGCATGCCGATCGGCCGCCGACGCCCTCGGGACAGAGGCGTCGACGTCGGCGATCGCCACCCTGACAAGGATCTCGCCGCGGCCCGTGCGTTCGCAGCACTCGATCTGGTCGAGGTCCAGGGAGTCGATGTTGTCGATGGACGACCAGAGGAGGGACGAGAGGTCGCGGACGCCGTGCGGCACGGCCGGCGCCGCGATTGCGCCGACCTCCCTCTCGACGGCCGGGGAGAATCGGGGGGAGAACCCGTACGTCTCCATGGCGTCCCGTGCGATCGCCTTCAGGTCGATGGATGGGCGGGTGGTCATCATACGTGGACGGGAGACCCGCGAGCATAATTATCTTCTGGACCGTGCCGGCACGCCGA
>NZ_JAQVNX010000017.1 GCF_028702905.1 Methanofollis sp. | reverse complement strand
TATACATACACGGACAGTCCGGGCGTAAAGAAGAAGCGGAAGCGTTTGCTCATATAGCCAGTCATTATGCGTGGCAAGTTTTGAGTATCGACTTGCCCGAACATGGAGAACGCAAAAGAGAAACAGATTCATTTGACCCGTGGCACGTCGTGCCAGAACTCGTGTCTGTTATGGACTATATCAAAGGCCAGTGGACACACATTTCTCTGTTTGCTAACAGCATTGGTGCATGGTTCAGTATATTGAGTTTTGAAAATGAACTGCTGGAAAAAAGCCTTTTTGTTTCCCCTATTCTTGATATGAAACAACTTATTTCCACTATGATGCTCCGGGCAAATGTATCGGAAACACAGCTTGAGCGTGAACGTATTATCCCCACTTCCTCTGGACAAACTCTTTCGTGGGAATATCTCCTCTATGCTCAAAATCACCCGATTACACAATGGGAGGTTCCAACAGCAATATTGTATGGCGAGCATGACGAACTTACAGATCGTACTGTTGTAGAAAAATTTGTGCAACGTTTTCATTGCAATCTAACTATTATGAAAAATGGGGAACACTGGTTTCATACCTCAGAACAATTGGAAGTCTTAAATAATTGGATCAAAACGTGCCTTCGAGAATAAACTATCAAAAACCCTCCCCCTTCCTCAATTTAATAGAGACCCCGACCCCCTGCTCCAGCACAACGATCCTCCCCATTATCTCCTCCCGCAACCGCTCAGGGAGACGCTCCGACTGCCACTCCCATTCCCCGCCAACGTCGCCCCCGGCCGCCGCCACGGCTTTCAGGGCATAGTACCCCGCCCCGTAGGCGTGCTGCGGGACATGCGCAGTCGCCACCGCCTGGCCTGCGGCACGTGCGGCACAACAGGCCGCGTCATTTTCTTTCGCGTCGCGGGCGGCGGCATGGGCGGCAAGAGAAGCGCCGCGGATCTCGGCCATCCTGAACACGCCCGTACTGGCCCATCTCCGGCATGTTTCGATGGCATTGCGCGGGCGGTCGTCCTCCGGATACGCCTCCTCAAAAAACGGAAGCACCCGTTCGGCGCAGTCCGCGGCCCAGGTCGCCATCGAGATCTGATCCTGTCTGGCGTATTTTTTCACAGACAATTCTTATGAACGTCCCATATTTTGTATCTTGATATGCCGCCGGGAGGGAGATGTCAACGGGATTGCCATAGCATCGATACACCCCTTCCAGGACGCTCCGGGTCCGCCTCGAGTGGACGGCGAAGGCGGACGTCCGGACCGACGACGACGAACCCGACCCTTGCACCCTCGCGCCCGGTTCGCGCCAGGGTGGTGGCAACCGGGCGGCCGAGGGAAAAAAGCCGATCCTTACCGGGATCTGTGTACAGAGTACGTAAAGAGAAGTGTGTACAGCTACCCCTGATAATTTACACACGATCCGAAGAACACCCGGCACGGGCGATCGTGAGGCAGGTCTCTCCGGCCGTGATCCCGGCGCGAGTGTAAACACCATGGAAACCTCGCATCCATGCCTCAATCATCGATCAACGGCTGCCAGCGAGATATCGCCCGGTGCAAACCAGGCGCGAAGAAGAAAAATGGCCCTCTGGCCCTGTAGAATGCCTCTCCTTTTCCTGGATCCGGTATAATTCAACCGCCTCCCCACATCGATCGCGCCGGGGCGGCAATTCGATAGTGTTCCCGCATGGTGTCTTGCTCCGAAGAGGGAGCACGGATCCGTGCACATCCCACACGCCCACAGGAATGTTCATCGCGTATGCTTCCGTGGATCATGCCTGATTCTCCAGATCCGAATAAACGGGTTGGAGCCGGGATCGGCCCTGAAGCCTCCCGGCCCCTTCCAGTCCTAACCCGTGGGTTCGAACTTTATCGCCCTGTCGTACACCATCTCGTTGTAGGACGGCCCGGTACTCGTAGCACCCTCCAGGTAACTCCTCCAGATAATGAAGAGCGGCTGGTCAGGCTCGATACCGTAACTTCCTATACCGGAGGGGAGCTCGAAGCAGTGCGGGTCACCCTCGCAGTCCCTCGCGATCGTGTAGACGTACAGGTACTTCGCGTTGGGATTGTCAGGGAGGTACTCCTCGGCAGTTCCGCTGAAGTCCGCGTCGGTGATCGATCCGACGCCATTCCACACATCAGCCCCATATAAGGAGAAACTCGAGTACGTCGCCTTGCCCGTGGCTACGTGGTTGACCCCGTAGACGATGATGAATTCGTTCTTATCGTTCCCGAGGGTGATCGGCGGGTTTCGCAGGAAGTCGTAGTACTGCGTGGTGTCGAAGAAGGGCGGCGTCGGCGAGTTGACAGTCTGGTTCGCGCTCCAGAGATACGCTGCATCGTTGCTGGGGCCGACACCATCGATTCCCCGCTGGATAGCATCATTCCCCATCGGGAATCCGATACTCGTCGGAAGCTCCGTGGCGCTCAGGTTGTTGTGCTTCTCAAGAATCGCGGCCCTGAGATCTTCGAGATCGTCCGTAAGGTCAAGCTCCGTCTTCCCTGTTCCCCTGACCCGCAGATCCGGAGACTCGTACGGGTCGAGTTCGATCGTGTTTTTCGGCGTCACGCGGAAGACGGTCGCCGGGGTATTGTTGATGTACTCGGCGCCTGCCTCCTTGTCGGTGAAGAGGGCCGGGCGGATAAATATGCCGAACGTATCGGAGGTGTTGTCGAGGCCCATATTCAGTATGGACGACGGAAACACCTGGGTGTTCATCATGTCGTCCGAATATCCCGCCGATCTGGCGGCGGCACGGATACGCTCGTCAATGCCCCTGTCGGCCGTAGCGACGGTAATCGTCGTCTGGTTGTACGGATCTCCCGACCCTCCGGTCGTGTTGATGACCTGATTGTTCAGCGAATCGGCGATGTTGGAAAAGATCCACCTGGTCTCGTTGCCATAGATCCTGCTCATGAGATAATAATCGTACCCGAAGTACCTGCACTCAGGCGGTGTCTGTCCTACGAAGACAACAGCTTCGTCGGGACCGAGACTCCAGAAAGAAGATGTGTTCCCGCTCATTCCAAGTGTTTTCGCTATCTCTGCTATCCGTTCGTCGACCGGATATCCGGGTGCCGGCGGAACGAAGTATGCCAGATACTTTGTGGCCGGATTGTTTCCATATGCGGAAGGCAGCACCCCTGAATCATAGAGTTTAATAAGATCGAAATAGCCGATCTCGCCTTCCTGCACGCTGAAGTTGTCCTGTTCCAGTATCTGCCGGAAAGCATCCACGTCACCCGTTTCTCCTGTCTGTGCAAGGCCGTGCCCGACCAGCATGGCCACGAGAATTGCAAAGAGGATGTACCGTCTCAAACTCTTCCCCCCTCTGGGGGTGGAATACCATCCGGGCAAGAAATAGTTTTGGTTGTATCCCGGTCCGATTGCTCTACTCGTGCATTCTGTCATCCAGGCAAACAACCGATATATGGTTCCCTACCGCATGCTGACATATCCTGAAGAAGGAGAGGGATCCGCCCACACGCTGGAGCGCTGCTCAGAAAATGTTCAATCGCGTGTGCTTGAAACGAAGGTTCACGCCGAATTCTCCAGAGCCGAATAAACGGGTTGGAGCCGGGATTCTCCCGGCCTCTTCCAGTCCTAACCCGCCGGCTCGAACTTTATGGCCCTGTCGTACACGATCTCGTTGTAGGACGGGGCTGTTTTCGTAGCACTCTCCAGGTAGCTCCTCCAGAGAATGAAGATCGGCTGGTCGGGCTCGATGCCGTAACTTCCTATACCGGAGGGAAGCTCGAAGCAGTGCGGGTCACCCTCGCAGTCCCTCGCGATCTTGTAGACGTACAGGTATTTCGCGTTGGGATTGTCGGGGAGATACTCTTCAGCAGTTCCGCTGAAGTCCGCGTCGGTGATCGATCCGACGCCATTCCACACATCCGCTCCATTGAGAGTGAAGCTCGAGTACGTCGCCTTGCCCGTGGCTACGTGGTTGACCCCGTAGACAATGATGAATTCATTCGTATCGTTCCCGAGAGTGAGCGGCGGGTTTCGCAGGAAGTCGTAGTACTGCGTGGTGTCGAAGAAGGGCGGCGTCGGCGAATTGACAGCCTGGTTTGCGCTCCATAAATATGTTGCATCGTTGCTCGGGCCTACGGCATCGATCCCCCGCTGGATAGCGTCAATCCCTTGCGGGAACCCCGGAGCCGTCGGAAGCTCCGTGGCGCTCAGGTTGCTGTACTTCTCGAGAATCGCGTTCCTGAGGTCGTTGAGATCGTCCGTAAGGTCAAGCTCCGTCTTCCCGGTTCCCTTGACCCGCATATCCGGAGACTCATACGGGTCGAGTTGGGTCGTGTTTTTCGGCGTCACGCGGAGGATAGTCGCAGACGTGTTGTCGATGTACTCGTCGCCTACCTGCTTGTCGGTGAAGAGGGACGGGCGGATAAATATGGCGAACGTATCGGAGGTGTTGTCGAGGCCCATATTCAGGATGGACGACGGAAACACCTGGGTGTTCATCATCTCGTCCGAATATCCCGCCGAACGTGCGGCAGCACGGATGCGCTCGTCGATGCCCCTGTCAGCCGTGGCGACGACTATCGTCGTCTGGTTGTACGGGTCTCCAGGCGACCCCTCCGTCTTGATGATCTGGTTGTTCAGCGAATCGCCCATGTTGGCAAAGATCCACCTGGTCTCGTTGCCATACGTCCTGCTCATGAGATAATTATCGTACCCGAAGTACCTGCACTCCGGCGGCGTTTGTCCTACGAAGATAACGGCTTCGTCGGGACCGAGATTCCAGAATGCAGATGTGTTCCCGCTCATTCCAAGCGTTTTCGTTATCTCTGCTATCTGTTCGTCGATCGTACCCCCGGGTGCCGGCGGAACGAAATATGCCAGATACTTTGTCGCGGGATTGTTTCCATATGCAGAAGGCAGCGCTCCTGCGTCATACAATTTGATGAGATCGAAATGCCCGATCCCGCCTTCCTGCACGCTGAAGTTGTCCTGTTCCAGTATCTGCCGGAAAGCATCCACGTCACCTGTTTCTCCTGTCTGTGCAAGGCCATGCCCGGCCAGCATGACACAGAGACATGCCAATAGAATATACCGTCTCACAGATTTCCCCCCTTTTGTGGTTGGAATACTATCCAGGTGAGAAATAGTTTTGGTTGCTTCCCTGCCCGACCGCTCGACCCCGGCAGTTTCGGCGACCGGAATGTTCATGGGCCGTCAAGCACTTTCTCTATCCGGGTGTCGTTTCAATGGACAAATTCATGCAGGCCGCCATCGAAGAGGCCAGACAGGGACGTGCCGAGGGCGGGATCCCCATCGGCTCGGTGCTGGTGATCGACGGCACAATCGTCGGCCGGGGACACAACCGGAGGGTGCAGAAGGGCAGCGCCATTTTACACGCCGAGATGGACTGCCTGGAGAATGCCGGCCGCCTCAAGCCGGAGGAGTACCGCCGGGCGGTGCTGTACTCGACTCTTTCCCCCTGCGACATGTGCAGCGGGACGGTCCTCCTCTACAAAATACCCAGGGTCGTGATCGGCGAAAACCGGACCTTCCAGGGACCGGAGGAGTATCTCCGAAGTCGGGGTGTAGACGTGGTCGTCCTGGACGACGAGGAGTGCGTGCGCCTGATGACCGATTTCATTGCCGCGAATCCAGATCTGTGGAACGAGGATATCGGGGAGGAGTAGGGGGATCTATCCAGGGGGAGGAGGGAGCGCTGTCATCTCTGATAGCACCAGGTAATACGGTAACTGACGGTGCGTGTCTGTAGATCATCAACGATTGGATCAGGATCTGTGCAGGATCCAATACACTATAGAAGAGAATATAAAGGAAATTTTCTCCTGCGCAGCATTATAATTCACATTATCTTAACTTCGCAATTTTTGTAGGACATCTTCTCCGGTCCAAGCAGTTAACCATCTGTTCATGCACTTTAAAACCGAAGGAGGAAGGGTACGCGTTCTAGACACTCACGATATGAGCCACAAAAAACGCACTCTTTTGAGTATGGCAAGAACTCGACAACTCTATTCATATGATGAGACAAAAGAGCGGCATGAAATTTAATTCGATGATATTATCTTGGCCGAAGAAATACATCGTTCTTGAAGGCGAATTTCAGTGGATTATGCAATATGGAAGAGACATTCTGGACATGAAGAGTTAGTCTACGCCAAAAATTTTGCAAATAACCACCATTTATCCAATTGCAGGCTTTTATTTTGCCCTGCGTGCGGAGAACCAGTAATATTAGCAAGTGGAGAGGAAAGAACCTATTTTAGACACTGCCCCAATAATCCAAAAAATTACACCTGCCCCAACTATTCAGATAGTGTATATGCGGTTCAATATCAGAGGCAACAAGAGGAACGCAAATTAAGGCAACATCCAAAACGGATCTATATTTTGAAGATGGGTGGAAAATTCGGGCTTTTTCTTGGTTTTCCTCCATTGGAAGAGAAGACTGTTGTAGCCGCCAGAAATGAAAAACTCATAGTACGGATCATTAATCCAAATAATGCAGAACTTAAAGAGAACAGAATCCTCTCTAATCAATTAATTCCAGGAGAAACAACTTACCTCCAGTTAAAGTGGATATATGATTATTACTCTCTCGAATACAGTGAATCACCAGTCGGCCACGACATAATTAAAATCTGGGGGGAGGATCTATCAGGACTTCCAGAAGAGGGGGCACTGTTTAGATACAGTAAAAATTATGCTCGTTGTATATCCGACAACGGAGAGATAAACACAGACAAATACTACTATTTTGCAACTGCCTTTGGAATACCGGATGACACTGAAGAATTTCTCGAATACGAGCCATTAGGGGAATTAGAGGGAGATTCATATGGCTTCGAATCAAAATGGATGGTCTACCGGGTGCAGTTTACCAAAGTCACCGAAGAGGCCATAGAATTTGCAGACAACTTAGGGGTCACGCTTGTCGAGTGGCATCCCCCACTAATTCCCCTCTGGCCTCCTCATGTGCAGGTTGGAAAGAGGCAAATTTACAGCAAACCAACGGCTGTCCTCAATCAGGCACAAACAGACACATCCTATTATCAGGATACGGATGGACAATCTCGCAGACTAATCCAAAAAATACCTAATAAAGCGGGATGGTTGTTATGTCACTCTGTCAGGGGTCCAACGCACGTCAAATCCTCTGATGGATCATATGAGGCCCACCCCACATGCGAATATCCAGAAGAAATATTTCATTACTACATTCCAGAAATAACACTTGATTACGCAAAAAAACCACTTGAAAATGGAGACTCCTTTTCCCTCAAGGATAGAGCAAACTTGTCCTTCAAATCAGACTGTAAATGTGACATTTATCATTACTCAGAAAAACAACTAAAAAGTGTTTACTGGAATGAACAGGCTATTCTTGCATTTCTAAACTTATCCAAAGGAGATAATATTTGCGTACGTCACGGACTGGACGCGATACATCACGTAAGCATTCCAAAACCCATCCAGCCAAAGGGAAGATACTCAGTAAAGAAAGACGAAGAAACGTATCCGGAACTCATTCTAATGGGAGGTACGTTTATATCGACCCCCGTGAAAGTGAAATATATTCTGGGCCATCTTGAAAAGTATCCTAAAGTCAGTAGTTATCTCAGCCAGACATTAAGATCTGGAAAAATACCACAGAAGGCGTACGACCATCTCATTTCTGAATTCTATCCGGAGGTTGAAAAGTAATGGCAAACCCAAAAAAAGATTTCAATGTACGTTGCTGTATCGGGATTCCAGTGAAGTTTGGCGACCATGACTTCAAAGTCTTGAGGATCGCAGACATTTCCACAAAAGAGTGGGGTAAAAAAGGTCGAGTAAATACCATAGGTACGATCTACACCAATCCAGACAACGGACACATGCTCATACCGATTAAATTGGAGGAAAACTCTGATCAATGGGGGCATGACAATGTAGGCATCTGGATGTGGAAAGAAAGCGCCAATGCGGAGGTTTATGACGCAGCACCCTATTCACTTCATCCTAAACCCCCTTGCAAATATAATTATTACGAAGTCATCTTCTTGCAGAATCCTGAAACTTCGCCAGAATCCCTAGAACATATGAGACGGGTGGGGGATTCTGATGATGCACTCGCACAGATATTGGAAAATGGTATCGTTGTCCCCGACACATTTTCAGAAAATCTCCTCGTAGTCTATGATTGCGATGAAGAACATTACTTCTGTGTTGAGATAACGAAAGCAACATCCAGTCTGCGGTATAATGAGTTACTTTTTGTAACCGATAGAAGGTCGTCATTGGATCGATATAGAATCGAAAGAACAGACGTTATTGATTCTTTTGATCCATTATACAAAAATTCAATCCCAGATAACGGTTCAGACCTGACTCGAAGGTTCATCTACAAAAAGATGAAATTCGGTCAACAGGACAAGTTAGATACCCTGATTCTTCATACTGATTCAACTCGCTTTGCAGGATATTTTTACCGCATCGCCTCTCGCCTGAATTACTCAGAGGGTGATAAGAAATTAGTGAACAAAATTGTCACCGAAGCCCTCTCAAATCCGAAATTACGGCCTGTATTTACACTATCTCCAGAGAATAAGCAGTGGCTTGAGTTACAAACTGACATAATAAGTGCATATCTCAACACCGATGATAAAGTTGAGGAGTTCGTAAGGGGGGTTATTGAAAACGTTCCAAAGATCAACGAAAAATACATTGATAAAATACAACATATTGCAAATCAAGGATTGTTTGAGCAGAAAGAGGCTTTAGAGAGAGAAATTAGCGACCTAAAGAACATAATCGATGAAATCAATGGTGAAATACTTGTAATAAATGCGGAAAAAACAGCTGAAACGGATGCATTAAAATCGCTCAAGAAAACAGTTGAATCAGAAGGGGAAAGACTCAGATCAGAACAAGAATACCACATAAAACAGGAACTCCACAGATACAAAGAAAATCAAAAAAAGATTGCTGATGATGAAATTGTTGCATTTAAAAAAGAACAAATGCAGGCGATCACCAAAGAGGGCGAACAGTTTAGAGTTGATCAACAGAACGCCATCCAGAAAGATCTTGAGTCACTCCGTGAGGAAACTCGCAAAATCCAGAAGGACATAGAATCATTAGAGATATCAAAGAAACAACTTGAGAAAGATATTTCAGAAAAAAAACAGATTCAAGAAGAACTCTCGCAACTGGAACAAAAGAAGCAAGATTTAGAAAAAATAAATGGTCAATTAAAAACCTATTGTGAGCAGAAACTTAGGAGCATCCAGCACAATCCAGGGAACTTCCTCGGCGATTTGGCGCTGTTTAAAGGGGTAATTCCATCAGGGGATTACGAAAAGATAAGTGTTGCCTCCTCGCCAAATTCAGATCCTTTAGTGCAGCCGGCAAAAGATTGTCACGGATCAGAATCGATCGAGAGTGACAATATAAAAGATCTAATCGATGATCTGAAGAACAATCTTCAGAACATTGGAACTGACAATAAATATGCTGAGAGCTTAGCTAAGCTCATTGCTGGAGCATATGTGACAAGAACTCCTCTCCTCCTTACAGGATGTAAGGCAAATCTCATGGCTAATGCCATTTCAGTTACACTCCATTCACAAACACCCGAGGTTATTTCTGTTCCAACTGGTTACAACAACTATTCTTCACTGTTAAACACTGTGAAAAAGACAAGAGGAAATATTGTTCTTCTTCAAAATGTCATCGGTTCCATTGACGAATATTGTTATACGCATCTCGCAAAGGACATTCTTGATGAAAACCCCGAAAAATACATCCTGTTTTCACTTGATTTCTCAGAAAACATGCGAATACTTCCGCCAAGTGTCCTAGGATATATGGTCCTCATCAATTCAGAAGATATGATAACCTCCATTGCAGCCAATGCCTTGTATCCTGGGATTTGTACAGTAACTATCGAAAGAAGTTCAAAGGGATTTCAGGATTTGTATCAGAGAGCAGTTAAGATTTCAAAAGGACTGAATACAACAAATGGGTACAATCTGACTAGAACTGCAATACTCTCTGATTTTATCGAAACAGATGACGAAAAAGATGAAGAAAACGTGGAGGGGGTACTTCTTCTGGAGCTTGCATCATATTGCAAATTGTTAGGGACTACAAAAGAACTAAACCAAAGACTAGAGAATCTTAGCAGAAAAGACCTCAAAGAGATCATAGTGGGACTCCTTGGAGGAGAATAACTCTATGATCCAATATCCCCATGAGATTATAGCACAGGGACTGGGGATATCTCGCTTTTCCTGTGAAGACAAAAACGCCTATATTGCCCGGGTACTTTATTCCGCCATTTCAGAATGGATAAAAACAGCAGTTTTAGACAGATGTATTGAGGACAGAGAGGAATATCAGGACACAAAAGACACACTGTACACAAAACATCATGTGACCAGAAAATGCAATATCATCCTTTCTGCCTATTTAGATCTCTATCCAGAAGTGAAGAAATGGTTTTATCCTGAGGATAAACCGAATTTTCAGCCAGCAAAAAAGATCCAAGAGAGACTGGAATACGCTGGATTTCTTGTATCTGGACCGGACAACACAATTCAATTACCCCCAGATAAATTCGCAAGAATTGCCGAGGACTTGTTTTTACTCCGCGGAACATCATTCGGAAAAGATGGAGAGCCACATGGGCTTGGATGGTATGTCAATAGGATTTCCGAAAAAAATGCGTACTCGCTGGAAGAACTTTTTTTGATACCACAAATTGATGCAAAAGACACCGTTCTTGAGTACAGTAGATATGCTAATGGGAAATATACACTAAACCCCATCATATCTGATGCTCGAAAATATTTTGACCCGCTTTCAAAACAAATCTTCTCTGATTCCTGGAAACAATCACTGGATCATCCGTCGGAACTAACGGTGTATCGAAATAACCTTGTCGACTACGGAATTGCTAAAAAAGAAAATGACAAGGTATATACCCTCGCATTTCCGGATTACATCATAAAAACACACGATGTTCGTAGATTCATGTATGGTCTTCGACATTTGAATGATAACCAGGAACAGGCCACAATAACGACCTACAAAGACGCAATCAAAATCAGGCTCCACTCTACTCTTCCTAGGAGAGAGGAAATGTTGTTCTACATGATAGCTTGGCCGGTTCGAAGCATTCTGGACAGAACAGAATTTATCACATCGCCTGTATTCCTCCCAATCGTTTCAAAAATTCTGGAGAATCTAAACATTCGGGTGATACAGAATGGCTGAATATAGTGTTCAACATATACACCATGAACTTGCTGCAAAACTGAAGGATTACATCCGGGCACAATACTTTGGTGAGAACGATCTTCTTTTGAGCGCATCAAAAGATCTTTTAGATGAAAAAGACTCAATTTACAAAGATCCCTACATCGAATCAAATCAAACATACCAGATATCAAAAGATGGATTGGTTAATGCTGATATCCCCCAAAATATCAAGGATTTCCTTTTTCAAATGAGTACCAAAAATTTAGGGGTTTTCAAAGATCCTTATAGTCACCAGGTTAAGGCGCTTGAAGAGTTTTACCAAGGGAGCGACATTCTGGTGACAACAGGCACAGGTTCTGGAAAGACCGAGTGTTTCATGTGGCCTCTTGTCGCAAATCTTGCGAATGAAGCAAAAACATGTCCAGATTCGTGGAATAAAAGAGGTATTAGGGCGTTGCTGCTCTACCCAATGAATGCACTGGTCGCAGATCAGATTGGTCGTTTGCGGAAAATGATCGGGGACTATGGTGGAGAGTATTACACACTTTTTACGGAGTATACTGGTGGCACACACACCCGTATTCCTCAATTCGGAATGTACACGGGTAGGACACCATATCCTGGTGAACCTGTAAAAGAAAAGAATACAGAACTGGCAAAAACGCTGGAACGCGACCTGATCGACCGTAGTCCCGAGTTGATCGCGGAGCTCAAATCGCTGGGGAAGTACCCCTCAAAATATGATCTGAAAACCTATACTGCAAATCTAAAAAAGGGGATTCATCAACCTGCTCTGCGGGATGCGGAATTAATCACCCGTAAGGAAATGCAGGATTATTGCCCTGACATTCTCGTCACAAATTACTCAATGCTCCAATACATGCTAATTCGGCAGATCGAACAGCCATTCTGGTCAAACACAAGGGACTGGTTAAATGAATCTCCAGAGAACAAACTCCTAGTGGTCATTGATGAAGCACATATGTATCGTGGATCAGCGGGGGGAGAGGTGGCTCTCCTCATTCGCCGGCTAATGTACAAGTTAGGAATTACGCGCGATAAAGTACGGTTTATTCTCACCAGCGCAAGTATTCCTGTTGATACCGAGGAAAAGAAAATCGAACTAAAAAAATATCTAAGGGAGATCACTTCATCCGAGAAGGATACATTCTCGATAATAATTGGAACAAATAAAAAGATCGATCTCCTAAATCCCGTTGATTTTTCTGCAAATAAGATAAGTAATTTCCCTCTAGATGATTTCCAGCTTGATGATACAACAAAAGTACTAGCAATCCACAGATTTTTCCAAGAAATTGATGGGACAAGACCCCCATATGATACTATCAAGGAACTAGAAACATGGTTATTTGAAACATTGCCAAAATACAGTCCCATACAACGGATAATAAATCAAACAGCAGGAAACGCTACCGGGATCACCGAACTTGCAGAGATTGCGTTCCCACATGATGATACCAAAACTGCACTTTCGGCAACACAAGTTCTTCTATCACTACTACCACTTGCTAAAAAAGACAGGCAAGTTCTCTTTCCTGCAAGACTTCACATGTTTTTCCGTGGTCTACAGGGATTGTACGCATGTACAAATCCGAACTGCCCAGAAAAACATGCTGGTGACGGTATCACTCTCGGTAAGATCTACTCAGACAGTGAGTGGGACACCTGCCCTCACTGCGGTGGGAAAATCTATGAGTTGATCAACGATAGAAGATGTGGAGCCCTGTTTCTCAAAGGATACTTGCTCAATGCGGAGGATTCCGAGGAAAAGAACTATCTCTGGCGTACTCACGGAGAAATATTTGGGAAAGAGTTGAAGGAAGTACATCTCTACATCATACCGCAGAATTATCATAGAAAAAAGGGAGATATCCGTTACGGGTGGCTTGATGCAAAGACCGGTTTCATCCATTTTAACAACATTCGTGCTGGAGAGGATGGATTCTTAGAGGTTTGCTACTCTCTTAAGCCAGTAAAAGGAAAGCCAGAACAACTAACATTTAGCCAATGCCCAAAATGTGGAAAGCCACTGAGTTACTACTCCTTTTCTGATTTTTCTACGAAAGGAAACGAGCCATTTTACAACATTGTTTCGTCACAATTGTCAGTCCAACCACCTGCAATATTTGATGAAGAAAAACTTAAGCAACAGCCAAATGCCGGGAGGAAAGTCCTTGTATTCTCAGACAGCAGACAAAGAGCCGCGGTACTTGCTAAAGATATGACCAGGACAGCAGATGATCAGGCTGCAAGAGCGGTTTTAGTTCTGGCGGCCAACCATTTACAGCAATGGACTGAAACCACAGGGAGTGTTGTAACACTTGATATGCTCTATCCTGCATTTTTGGAGATTGCAGACAAAAATCACCTCCGTCTGTTCTATGGAGGGGATAAGACCCGATTTAACGAAGATTTGGAAAAAATCAAACGTACTATTGAAAAAGCAGAAAGGCGAAATACATCGGTAAGATATGATAGAATCATTAGCGATTACAAGAATAAACCCGGACTATTTTCAGAACAACTCCTGAAAAATCTCTGCTCCCCTTTCAGGTCTTTGACAGATCTCGGACTTGGTTGGATTGAACCCTCGGACAAATATGACATTGCAGAGTGCCTTGAATCATTCGAGGAACATGATATCAAGATGTCTGAAGAAGAGTTTATTTCCCTCTTCACCGCTTGGGCTTACTATCATTGTACGAACTCTTTTGCTATTGGAAACCAGATTTCAAATCAAATACGGTTCAATATCGCTCTTCGTAAATACGATAGGTTTGGTGTAGAGGAGAAAGACCTACAGAAAATACCATCCAAATTCAAGAAAATACTAGGGCAAATATACACTCAGGAACAGATTAATTGGATCATTTTCACACTTTCCGAAACATTCCTTGGTCGGGGAAGTGGTGAGGAAGAAAACAGATATTTCCTTATTCTGGATAAAATCGCATTAAAATTTAATGACAAACATAAGTGGTACCGTTGCAGGACATGTTCCAATATTTTCCCATATACTTTGCTTGGGAAATGTGCACATTGTGGTTCATCAGACGTCTATGAGATGAGCGAAGGGGATCTTGAACGGTACAAGTTCTGGAGAGACCCGGTTCTAGATGCAATTAAGAGAGATTCTGAAAATCCGATACATACTATCAACACAGAAGAACACACAGCACAACTCTCCTACAAAGATCAGCGGGACAACATATGGTCCACGACAGAAAATTACGAGATGCGGTTCCAAAATCTAGTCTTGGACGATGAGCTCCCAATCGATGTCTTGAGTTGTACAACAACGATGGAGGTAGGTATTGATATCGGTTCTCTGACAGCTATCAGTCTCCGTAATGTTCCACCAATGCGCGAGAACTACCAGCAGAGAGCAGGACGTGCAGGAAGACGCGGGACGACAATATCAACAATCGTCACCTATGCCCAGAATGGTCCCCATGACGGGTGGTACTTCGATCACCCTGAGAAAATTATATCAGGCGATGCCAGTAGTCCATGGATAGATGTAAACAATAGTACACTCCTTCAGCGCCATATGAATCTGCTCATCCTGAGTGAGTTTTTGAATGAAAAAGGGACAGATTTGTATGAATGTCCAGTATTATCATTCTTCGATAGTTACTATAATGAATTCACAGAGTTTTTGAGAACATTCCAGTTCAAACCAGAACTGGAGGAAACTATTCTTTCTGAAAAAAAAGGAGATGAAAATTCTTATCAAAAATTTTTATTGGGGCTCACAACTGAATTAGAGGGAATCCGAGGGAATGTGTTCAAAAATCGCGACCTGTATGAGGGCAGAGCTGAAAAAGAACAAAAAACCAGTCTTCTGGATCACTTGAATTTTGAGGGAATCCTACCAACCTACTCGTTCCCACAAAATGTTGTAGGTTTCTTCATCGAAGATGGATCTGGAAATAAGATTATCCAGAGACCAGACCGTTCTCTTGACATTGCGATTAGTGAATATGCCCCAGGAAAAGTAATCGTTGTAAACAAAGAAACCTACAAAGTCGGCGGCATATACAGTTTCCACTCAAAGTTCAGAAAAGGCAATAGGCGTGAAAATCAAGCACGACCGTACTTTGATGATCCGAATTATCTGTCCGATTTGTATCTATGTCCAAACCCAGAATGTGGCTGGACTGATACAAAATATCCAATAGGGGGAGTGTGCCCATTCTGTGGAGAACCAATTTCAGAAGAGAAGAAACGGAAGATGCTTCGACCATGGGGTTTTGCTCCCGTAGACGGAAAGCCAATCCCTGAAGCACACGCAGAAATTGAACAGTCATATGCAGAGGAGCCATGCTATTTTGCAACACCTGACCGCAATGACATGAAAGACATTGGGTGTCAGCACATAATGGCCGCAGTCCGATCTGATAAGATCAGAATCATCAACAAGGGGGTGAAAGGACACGGATTTAATGTATGCCAGAAGTGCGGTGCTGCAGAGGTTGCAGAACAAAGTGATGAGGATCCCGAATCAAAAGTATTGAAGAATATTGGCCGACCATACTCCATCCAAGGTGCAAGGTGCATTCATGATCCAGTAAATGTGTATCTTGGTCACACATTTGCAACAGATATGATTGTCTTTGAGTTTGAACTGGATAAGTCCCAAATAAACACCGAATACTCCGGAATGTGGATATCAAGCGCTGCAACAACACTCACCGAGGCTTTCTTACTTGCTGCAAGCCGGACTCTAGATGTTGATTTCAAAGACATTAAAGGTGGTCACAGAGTTCACGAAACGGAAGATAAAACGTTTGTTGATATTTACATCTATGACAGTCTATCAAGTGGAGCGGGATACGCCACTGGCCTTTGGAGCATGATTGATCCACTACTCCAGAGTATTCAGAATGTCTTGAACTGCGACAAAAGGTGTGCTACAGCATGTCACTCATGTCTCAAACATTACTGGAACCAGAGAGTGCATGAAAAATTGGATCGTCTTGCAGCCCTTGATCTCCTGAGCTGGGGTAGATATGGCAACCTCCCAAAACCCTTGAGCATCGATGAGCAACATGAAATTATCACCCCACTCAAACATTTGCTTGCTGATGCTCATCCTGAGATTCAATTACCCCCCGAGAAAGGGAGCATGTCAGTTATTTTACCGAACAAATCAATCCAATTTGTGGTGTATCCTGCTATGTGGCTCCTATCAGAGAAGAAAGATAGCACCATATATTTGTCAGATAAAGTAGTAAAAAATGCACTCCCAAAAGCCTTTGAAGAGGCAGATAAGATTATAAAACACTTCCTGCGAGATTAGAATCCTCCAAAATTTAATTTTCCTGCTCTGCAGGAACTATCCCTAACAATTTCTACATAGTGTGCCACTCCCAGTTCTGGATCCTATCAGAGGATTTTCAAGAAGGATAAGGCTTCAAGTTAATCCCCAGCAGACGATACATGGGGGCAGAAAACCTGCGATCCTGCGCAGGATCAGAGGGGACCTCAACAAGAGCAAGGAATTTTCTTTAGGGTCTTACCATCCTGAATCCGGGAGATGAAACCTGATCACACCACACTCTAAACGCGGTTCCAACAAGAAGCAATCCCGCTCTCCATCGACTCACCCGAAACCTTCAACGCCGCCATCGGCACGCTCATCGCCTCCCTCGATCCGTCGGTCGAACTGCTCAGCTTCGGAGAGGCGCTCCAAGGCGGTGAGGAGAGCCTCCTGCTCCGCAACAAACTCTTCCAGCGCCTGGTGGAGAGGCACGGCTACACTGCCATCGCTATCGAGAGCAGTTTCCCCTGAGGCCGCTTCATGAACGACACGTGGCCGGCCGTGGGTCACACATGGTGGCCGTCGGGGTCACATCTCACCAAGATCTTCGGCCCGCGCTATGCCGTCATCGGCTCGGTAGTGGGTGTCTCGGAGGCTAACGGCATTGGCCAGGACACAGCGACATACGCCCGCGGCGGGCCGCCTCTGCAAGAGCAGGACGCCAGCACCGGGTAGGAGGCCAAAAGAACCGCCGCTATGCAGAAGCAACGGCAGGACACATACGCTGCTCAGCGCAGATACTTCATTTTCCCGAGAAAAAGAGAACCTCCACCCACCCCGAAAAAAGATTGTATCGGGAGGAGTATTCTGAGACCTTATGCGACGTGGATGTACTTCTCGACGAGCTCGCGGATCGCTTCCGTGTTGCCGTAGAGTTTCTCGCTGAGGCCCTTGTCGTTGAAGGCCTTCAGAGTCTGGATCCTGTTGTCGATCATGCCTGCCGGGAAGATGCCGTTCTCCTCGAAGATCGCACGCCTGGCGGCGAGGACGTCGGCCGACTCAGAGCAGGATGCCGGGAGCTGCCTGAAGGTGGCGAGGTGGTCCTTGAACTCGGGCCTGAAGATGTTGCCGATGACATAGAGGTCCTCGGCCTGCTTGAGGGCGTCGGGCATGGTGATGCCGCGGAGGGAGGCGAGGATCAGGGAGGCGACGGTGAGATAGGGATCGCAGGAGCCGTCCGCGACACGGTACTCGATCGTCTGCTTGGACGGCCTCGCCGCGTCGCAGTGGTAGCCGCAGGGGTTGGCGTCACGGGTCATATCTGAACCGCAGGTCCAGCCCAGGGGCACGCGGACCACGACAGAGCGGTTGCGGTCGCCCCAGCAGATGTAGGTCGGGGCTTCCTGGTGGGGAACCAGGCGGAGGTACGAGGTCGGGATGCAGTTGCCGAAGGCCGTGATCGCGTCCGCGGCGTCGAGGATGCCGGCGATCATCTTCCTGGCCATGGAGCTGAGCTTGCCGTCCTCGACCATCAGGTTCCTGCCGTCCTTCTCGACGAGCATGTGGAAGTGCATGCCGCTGCCCGCCTTGCCGACGGTGATCTTCGGGGCATAGCTGATGTCGACGCCGTAGCGGTAGCCGAGCATGCGCAGGATCCACTTCGCCAGGATGATCTGCTCGACCGCCTGCTCCACCGGCACCGGGAGGAACTCGATCTCATGCTGCTCGTAGTAGGTGTCCTCGTTGCAGAAGCAGCCGACCTCGGAGTGGCCGTACTTGATCTTGCCGCCGGCGCGGGCGATCAACTTCATCGCCTCATTCCGCAGGTCTTCGAACTTCGCGAAGGGTTCGGCCGTGTGGTAGCCCTTCTGGTCGCGGCCGGGGTAGAGGTCCTCGCGCGGGCTGATCACGTAGTACTCGAGTTCGCCGAGGGTCTTGAAGACGGCACCGGTCTGGCGGGTGAACTCCTCGTTCGCCTTGCGGAGCACGTACTCGGGGGAGCTCTCCAGGGGCTTGCCCTCGTTGTCGTAGAAGGAGCAGAGGATCTCCAGCGTGGGCACCTCGGTGAAGGGGTTCATGAACGCGGTGCGGTAGCGGGGGATCGCGTACAGGTCGCTGCTTCCGGCCTCGATGAACGAGAAGAGGTTGCTGCCGTCGACACGCTCGCCGTCGGAGAGGATGGTGTCGAGGTGTTCCTTCGAGGAGATAATGAAGTTGAGGGTCTTGAGCTGGCCGTCCTCCGCGGCGTACCGGAAGTTCACCATCTCGATCGCATTTTCCTCGCAGAAGTGGATGATGTCTTCCTTGGTAAACTCCGCCGGATCCTTCTTGAGAAAACGAACCAGATCGTTGGGATTCATCAAGATCTCAGAGTCTTTCATAATTTCCTAACGTTGGTTCTGGCCGGATAAAAACATAATCCCTATTTAAACTGATTTGCGAGGAAATAAAAAGATTTAAACGCCATAGAAGGCAGGGACTTTCCATCGGCGAAACGTATCATAGCAGCAGGATCATACCCAGCGCCGCATAATCGTCAGGCCCTCTCCGGGACACCCGACGGCTGCACGCCGTGCAGAGGGGTACACCGTTCCGCCGGGGACCGTCACCACCGGGGAAGGAGGGCGCCCTGCTCTGCCCGGGCTCCCAGGCCCACTTGGAGTCAGGCAGGGCATTCCGGTAGATCGTCTTCCCGCAGACCGCACACCTGCCCTTTCCCCCGTCCCCGAATTTTTTATTCCAGCATTCCTGCCGCCCAACCGTGCCACCTGACACCACAACCACCCTGCCCACGAAAATATATTCTTGCGCGACAATAGAATCCACCCCGATATAAAAATTCCGGAATATTTTTTTGATAATATCATCGAATGAGAAAAACAAGAAAATATAGAGAAAGAAATCTCTCAAAAAACGATTTCATCGCCACGCAAGGGACAGGTCACATCAGGAGTGCGTTCTGAAAAACGCCTGGAGCAGATTAGAAAAGGCCCGGGCCAGGAGTGCAGGGGGGAGGAGCCGGGCATGCCCCCTCGCTCCGGACGTAAAAAAAATTAGTCTATACAATCCCCGATCTCGGCCATGCCCGACGGGCCGACCACCACTTCGAGGACACCATGCTTGAAAGACATCCGCGCCACCGCGAGGGCCGGGGACGGGAGGGCGACCGTGGTGTAGTACCGCCTTTCGCTGTCCTCCGCGGCGATATGGAGGGAGGCGTCCTCCTGCCAGACCCTGACGCCGTCGGCAGTCACGCCGGGAAGCGCTGCGGTCACGACAGTCTCCCCGCCGACCTGGTGGACCTCCACCACAGGTTCGTTCGCCCCGGCCCCTTCACTGCCGGTCAGCGCCTTCATCGGGGACCACGTGGGCGGGAGGACATGGCAGTGGCCGTCCCGGATCAGCATATAAATCCCGAATGCGACGGGCTTGTTCTCGTATTCGTCCTGTGCGCGGTTCACCATCTGCCTGATGTAATCGCTCAGTTCACTGAAGTCTTCCTCTGGTATATCCTGGCTCATGCTGATTCCTCACGTAGGGTAGCCGGTCTCCGACTGTCCCCGAAGTACATTTTTCTGACCTACAAGTATAAATTTTTTGATCCTGACATCTCCAAGGAAAAGAGAAATCAGAGCAAAGTGTCAATTTGAGAGCGACGGTCAGGTTTTAAGGGCAGTGAGATGAAAAAAGAAGTATATAACGGGGCATATGCCCCCCGGCCCACCGGGGAGAGAGGAACCGCGAGGAGGATCACTTGTGGTACGGTTCGCCTCGCACGATCCTGAAGGCCCGGTAGATCTGTTCGAGGAGGATCACCCTGACCATGGTGTGGAGGAAGGTCATCCGCGAGAGGGAGAGGCGGAGATCGGCACGGTTCAGCACCGCCTGCGAAAGACCGAGAGGCCCGCCGATCACAAAACACACCTCCCGCGTTCCGGAGATCTCCCAGGTACGCAGGCGAGCAGCAAGGTCCTCGCTCGACCACATCTCACCGGCACCGTCGAGGGCGACGAGAAGGGCGCCCCCGCGGACAGCCGCCAGGATCCGCTCTCCTTCCTCTTCCTTCACCTTCGCCTCCTCTGCCGGCGAGGCGTTCTTCGGCACCCGCTCGTCCTTCACCTCGATGATCTCGCAGTTCGCATACGGGCGGAGGCGTTTCTCATATTCTGCAATCCCCTCTTCGATGTACCGCTCTTTTGCCTTTCCAACGGCAACGACACTCACCTGCATCTCCAGAGCCCCTGTACCCTTCGCACCCCTTTCCAGATATATGGTGACATTACAGACGGCCGACCGTGCACCAGATCCGGCCGTCCTCGTCAGACCGGAAAAAGTGGTTCTCGCCGCAACGGAGGCGCTCCATCGCGGCCATCGAATAGTGTGCCTCGACCCGCCCGCCTGCGTCCCTGATCAACGACTCTATCATGCCCGGTGTGTACAGGGAGATGACGGGCAGGCCCGACCTCTCCTTGAGGCAGGAGAGAACGGCCCGCGGGACCGCCCGCCTGCGCAGGGCGACCATCTGGCAGGGGGCGAGGTACTCCGCGATCACGTGGTTCTTCCCTGTCCCGGAGTAGAATGAACCGAGGATGCCGGCGAGGGTGGCCCGGTCAGGATAATAACTCGCCCCCTCAAGGACAAGGACCGTCGGTTCCCCGACCGCAAAGGGAAGAGAAAGGACAGAGGCGATATCGGCCTGGACACAGGAGATCCGGGCGGCGAGGTCAGGGGCGACCCTCGCGTAGAGGGCGTGTTTCTCCTCCATCCCGGCACGACCAACCTCCACGACCGAGGAGACCTGATCGGGGTAGCGCTCCAGCACCTCGAGGGCCAGGGGGTTCATCCCTGCCGCCGGGACCACGACCCTGCAGGGTTCGCCTGCCCTATCCAGCGCCTGTCCAAGAAGGCAGGCGATCATATGCCGCCCGTTCTGGACCACCTCGCCGTACCACGGGCAGACCTCCTCGCACTCCTTCAGGAGGCCATAGGCGGGCGAGAGGTCAAGGGCGTCGATGAACTCCCGCACAGGCCCGCCGTCGTACAGGGCGGCCGACCAGGCCATCGGCAGCGCAGATGCCGGGTCGAGACCCACCTAGAGCCCCCCGATATCCTCGTGCCAGAGGTCAGGGTGCCCCGGCGATGAAGCGGGCGAGCATCTCCGTGCATGCAGGGAGGTTGAGGTCAGTCACCCTGACGCAGGCGGAGAATAGCGATGGGGGTGGCCGAAGGGCAGAAAAGCACACCACAGATGCCTGCCGGTCAGCCTCCTCCATCGTCTCCATACATCCGCCTCGCGCATATGGGGATATATATTCTCTCAATTGCATGCGCACGCATCAGATCGAAAGGATTCTTAAGAGTCAATGCTTTTGCATAGACATGGACAGAACGCAGATCCTGATTCTGGGCATCGCCCTCCTCGTCTGCACCGTCCCTGCCGTCGCCAGTGCCGCGGCAGAGACGATCGGCGGCGACCAGGGCTATTATGCCGTCCACTGCAACGTCGACGGCGCACAGGTCTTCTTCGACAACGACCTCAAGGGCGAGATCACAAGCGGCCGCCTCCTGGTGCCGGTCTATGTGACGGGCACCCCGTACAAGACCATCAGCATCGAGGCAGACGGCTATGAGACCTACACCACTTCGATCGTCGAGTACCCGGCCAAGGGCGAGACCGTCGACATCAACGCCAACCTCCAGCAGGCACCGATCGGCGGCGACACGGGCGCGTACCTCGTGAAGTCCAATGTCGAGGGGGCAAAGGTCTTCTTCGACAGCGACCTCAAGGGCGAGATCGCAAACGGCGAACTCGTCGTCCGCGTCTATGTGACAGGCACGCCATACAAGAGCATCAGCGTCGAGGCCGACGGGTATGAGACATACACCGCACCGGTCACCGAGTACCCGGCCAAGAGCGAGACCGTCACTATCACGGCGACCCTCCAGCAGGCGCCGATCGGCGGCGACATGGGCGCATTCCTCGTGAAGTCCAATGTCGAAGGGGCAAAGGTCGCCTTTGACGGCGAGGCCAAGGGTGAGATCAAAAACGGCGAACTCCTTGTCAGGGTCTACGTGACAGGCACGCCGTACAAGACTGTCACCGTCAGCGCCGAGGGTTACGCACCCCAGTCCGTCGGGATCAGCCAGTACCCGGCAAAAGGGGAGACTGTCGAGATCGACACCACCCTCACGCCGGTGACCCCCACGCAGTCCCCGCTCTCACCCTTCGCGGTGCTCGGGTCCCTCTGCATCTGCGGGGCTTTCCTCCTGCTGCGGCGGGAAAATTAAATCTTTTTTCCCAGGATTCTTTCAAGAAGGGGGCGCTTGAGGAGCGCCACCTCATAATCGAAATACTCGACCCATTCCGAGATGAGGGAGGTCGTCCTCTTCTCGGCCGCGAGCGCCCCCTCAAGGGCGGCGATCCTGGCCTCAAGGGCCTGCCTCTGGTTTTCCAGTCCCGAACGGAGGGTGGCGATCTCGGCGTCCTGCCGCGCCACCACGTCCTTGAGGTCGCGGGCCTCGGCATAGGCCTGCACCACCGGCGAGGGCGCGGGCTCCGGCCCCTCGGCGTCGACAGGTTCGACCGCCTCTTCCGGGCTCTTTCCCTCCTTCGCCGCCCGGGCAAGTTTTTTCACCGTCTCGACGGCCGCCGTGGTGTACAGGCGCGCCGGGCCGATGCTCCGGGAGTGAAAGAGGTCGGGGTGGGCGGCCAGGTACTCCCGCACCTCGGCCTCGGGGAGGCCGGCGAGGTCGGCAATCTCGGCCGGCTTGAAATATTGCATTCCCATCGTCATGGCGTCGTCCAGCAGATGATCCTTTCTTCCTTCAGCGGAAAAATGCTCCCATTTCTCACGGTACTCGCTCGCCCTCGACGAACCAGTTCATAAAATACCGGAAGGATCTGTTTCGCCGCTTCGCAAGCCCGACATCGAAACCGTCAAGGACCGCCTGCATGAACGCAATGCGAGAGACGCCCCTGGGGATGAGGGCGTTGAAGGCCTCCTTCGTGATCCGCTCTGTCCGGCCGGGGAGGGGCGGGAGGCCGAGCGCGGCCTCCTCCTCCTTCCCCACGCCGGCGAGGTACCAGCTCTCGATCTCCGCGATGACGATGACGACCATCTCGGCCTCCATTGCGTGCCCGAAAGAGTTCAGCGTCTCCTGCACCCGCCGGCCGGCATAGGGGGTGCTGTCGATGTCCCTGACAAATACGTAGGGAAAACCGGCCTTTCTCAGCGCCCGAACCAGGTTCATCGTCCGCAGCCTCTTCTCGCAGGCGTACTTCCAGACCTTCGTCTCATAACCCTGTGCCGCAAAGAGGGGGGCGACGACGCGTTCGAAGAAGCGTTCGTCGTCCGGCCCTTCGAGGAGGACGTAGAGGGATTTTTCCGCCATCGACCTGCCTCAGAGGAGGTTCTGGACATAGAGTTCGTCGATCCCCATGCTCTCCAGGAAGACCTCGAGCTCGGCGCGTTCTGAGGGGCGGGAGATGGACGAGTAGCCCTCCCCATCCCTCCTGAGGAGGAGAATGTTCTCCCTGCCGCCGTACTTCACCACCTCGGGGTGGTGGGTAGTGACGATCACCTGCCGGCCCATCTGGCAGGCGACGTCCTGCATCATGGTGACGAGTTTCGCGATCAGGTGGGGGTGGATGTTCCTCTCCGGTTCCTCGATGATGATCACCGGTTTCTCCTCGAAATAGAGGATGATGACAAGGGCGGTGAGGTTGATCGTCCCGTCCGAAAGGAGGAAAGAGGGGACTGCGGCGCCGGCGGTGTACTCCTCCTTCACCGTGGCGATGAGAGAGCGTTCGGCGACGGCGTCGACCCTGATCTCCTCGATGAAGGGGAGGAGGTCGCGGATGAACGACCAGGCGCGGCGTTTCTTCTCCGGGTCCGCGAGGATCGCCCTGAGCACCAGGGCGAGGTTGCGCCCGTCCCTTTCGAGTTCGGCACGGCCCGGGATCTCGGCGGCCCTCTTTGCCAGGCGGGGGTCGAGGTCGTAGTGGCCGATATCGCGGAAGAAGCCCCCGAGGCGGGAGACCAGGGGCGAGAAGGTCGGGTAGATCGCGGGGCTCTCCAGGATCGACTCGTCAGGGGCGAGCCTGGCCGGCATCAGGGGGGTGCACTCGGGTTCAGGCGCGAGGCCGGGCGGCGTCACCGTGCAACCGACCGCACCGTCGACCGACCTGACCAGGGTGATCTCCCCCTCTCCCGGGGACGAGGGGCGGCCGTCGCCGTCCACGACCGTATAGACGCACGACGCCGTGATCCGCTCCTCGGCCACCGTGCAGCCGCCCCCGGCGCAGGCGAGGGTGATCTCATAGCTGCCCCGCAGGGCCGCGGCCTCGATCACCCGGCCACCGTCCCGGAAAAAGCGGACCCGCGCCGGGTCGGCGGCGGCGTCGAGGGAGACCGAGATCCCGGTCGTCTCGCCGGGAGGAGCGCGGAGGTTCCTGATATACTCCCCGCCCCCCTGGAGGGAGACGGCATTGGCAAAGCCCTCGCGTGCGCAGTCGGAGAGGAAGGTGAAGGCGTCGACAAAGTTCGACTTGCCGGCGGCATTCGGGCCGATGATCACGGAGAAGGGGCCGAAGACGGCCGATGCGGCCTGGAAACTCTTGAAGTTCCTGAGGGAAATTCCTGAAATCTTCATCGTGCACCTCAGGATCGGGTATTGCCGCAGGGGAAATAAAGCGCTTCTCTTTTTTGAATCTGCAGATTTATATACAATGCCGGATATGCTCGGCCATGGGTTTTTACGGAGAAGTGCTCGACAAGGTCTCCGACCTGATTACGGCCGCATTCGGACTGGTCGCCGCGCTGGCGTGGAACGGCGCGATCCAGGCCCTCTTCGTCCAGGTCTTCGGGACGACGGAGAACCTCGCCGCACAGTTCACCTATGCGATCGTCGTCACGATCCTGGCCGTGCTTGCCACGATCTGGATCGCGCGGATGGCCGCACGGGCGGAAACAGAGAAAAAAGAGTGAGAAAGCGATCCTGTAGAATTCCTTTTATGCAGTTCCTGTTCCGGGGGACTACGCCCCCGAACCCCCGCTCAGGATAGGTGTGGAACAGCAATCTTCCTCCTCAGGAAATCCGGTTCGCTCTTTCCAGAACCAATCCTGACTGGGGATCCGGGGGTGAAACCCCCGGCGAACTGTATGAGGAAGGGATTTGATCCGCGCATTCCCTCAAAAGGATCTGGAGGGATACATCGACCCAAGCCAGAGGGATTACCATAAGCATATCCCAAAACTCTCGTTCATTCCCCCATCTCTGCATGGTGGGGGGCTCGGGAGAAAATTTCATGATCGGATCGATGTCCCCCCGAATTTCATATGGGGCGGTGCGAAACCACCGCCTTCCCCCAACTCTCTGCCGGGGGACTGACGCCCCCGGCCCCCCGAAATCAGGATAGGATGTGGGAAGGATAAACCTTGCATATCGAAGAAGACTGCCATCCACTCCCTATCGTAATGGTGGGGGGACCGGGGGGTGAAAACCCCCGGAATAGACACAAGAACAGGATTTTTCAGAACCAAATACTGATCATTCCGTCGACAGGACAGAGAGTATGATCAGTTTTGAGATGACCTCCATGAAAATGATCCAGAAGATCCGTTCTCCGGGTTTTCATGAGGTTTTGACTCTCAACGAGCACCCCATGATGGAGATGGAGAGGACAAAACCATCTTCAGAAAAGGTTCGCCCTCTGCCTTCCCTGTCCTATCGTAATCCAGGGGGTCTGGGGGCAGCGCCCCCGGCGCAAGCGTGCGAGAAGGCACGTTGACCAGATGAACTCCTCAGAACAATTTTCATGCGGTATGCCTGAGGCGTGCTCCCGACTCATGCCTGATTCTACAAGACCGAGAGAACTCACTTCCAGATCCAGCCGATAGCCCCGCTGTCCGCGGTCTCGTTCTCGGCAAGGGCCCGGAGGCGCTCCTGCTCCTCCTCCATCACCCGCAACTGATCCTGGAGAAGGGTGCGGGTTTCATTGTCGCAGGTGCAGTTCTCCACCAGACGCTGCATCTCCCGGATCTGGTCGCGGCTCTGGTTCAGGTTCTGGAAGAGGGCCGCGGCCGCGGCCTCGTCGCCGCCGGCAAGGAAGCGCATCCAGCCCGGCCTGGCCTGGATCTGCTCCTCGGCCTGAAGGCGGGTCCGGATCGAGTTGTTGAAGGTGCGGGCGATCGCGGAGACGTTCTTCCCGATGCCGCCGTCCATCTCGCCGAGGGCGAGGAAGGTGTGGACGGCAAGGCGGACCTCGTTCTGGTTCTTCCAGACCTTCTGCTTCTCAGGAGGGAGAGTCCCGGTCTCGTTCTCCAGGTCGCCCGTGGTCTGGTTGACACGTTCCCTCAGGCGTTCGTGGAGGGAGGCGTTCTTCTTCACCTGTCCGGGTGCGGCGCTCACCTTCGCAACGATGTGTTTGCCATTCCCCGGCGCCTTCGTCGGTTCAGGTGTCGCATTGACTGTTGGATCCTGCTCGTCACCCGCGTCCTCCTCCAGGAGGACCGGGGCACTGTTTCCTGCTTTCCCCTGACCGTTCCCGTTGCCGTTCCCGGGAACCGCAAGGGCCGGGGCAACGAGGAGGAGACAGAGAATGAGCACGGCTGCTTTTCTCATCATCTGATAATCACCAGGAATGCCTCTGTCAGGGTCAGATAAGAATATGTTGAACCCGGAGGTTCAGCCTTCGCTGTTCAGAGAGAGGAGGCGTACCTCTTCCAGAGGATCCAGAGGGCCGCGATCAGCAGGGCGATCAGGCCGAGGGCGCCGAGGCCGAGGGCCGGGTCCTCCCTGAAGAGACCGATGACGGCGTCGGCCCCGAGGGCGATCGCATAACTGCTGACAAAACTCCCGAGGAGGACGCACCCGACCGCACGCAGTGCGGTGAAGCCCATGATCCTCCCGAGTATCGTGGCGTTCATCCCCCCGGACCCCTGGAAGGGGACGATCACGAAGACGATCAACCCGGCGGTCGAGAGGCGCTCAAGCCAGGGACGGGCATCGAGAAATGCCCTGCCTCCGGCCATGAACTTCCCGAGGAAAGGGCCGAGCACCGGTATCTTCAGGGTGAGGTCGAGGTTGAGGGCGACGAAGAGGGAACAGCAGAGGTCGACCGTCACCGTGCAGGCGGCAATGAGCCACCAGGGTTCGCCAAGGCCGATCCCGACCGGGATCACCGTCTCCTTCCCGGCCGGCGGCACAAGGTACACGAAGAGCAGCCCGGCAAGGGTCAGGAACTCCTGATAGGACCTCGTGAGGTAGAGCACAAGGAGGAGGAGGGCGCCGAGCCCGAAGGGAAGGGCGAGTTTGATCGCCCTGTCGGCCAACGGATTCGCATGAAAGGTGACATCCCTGAGGGAAAGGATCCCGGTCATCTGTCACGAGAGATTGGCGGCCCACCCATATGAAGGAGCGCCACACGACACAGGACAAGGACGGAAGCACCGGCGAGGACGAGCGCGACGACCACCGTACCGGCGGCGCAATACTCCCTGAGGAGAGACGCGGCGGCACCGGCACCGAAGGCGAGAAGGGCCGACCCGACGATCGAGCCCGCCGAGACGCAGACGACCACCGCACGCCTGCCCATCCCGAGCACCCGGCCGGCAAGCGCCCCGCCGACACCGCCCGAGCCCGCAAAGGGGAGGACGGTAAAGAGGACGAGTCCCGGATAGGAGAGGCGGCGCAGCGCGGGGTGGTGTTCAAAGAAGGCACCGGCGACACCGGCAGTGCGGGAGAGGGCAGGGCCGACGTACGGGAGGGCAAAAAGGAGGTCGGCGTTCAGGGCGACGAGGAGGCAGCCGGCGACGTCCACCCAGGCAAAGGAGGCGGCGGTGAGCCACCAGGGGTAACCGAGGGCCGCCGCAACCGGGATGAGGGCCTCGCCCCCTACAGGCGGGACGATATAGGCGGCAACAAGGGCGAGATAGACAGGGGCGAGGTCGGGGAAGGCAAGGACGAGGGCCAGGACATACAGGGGGTACATCAGGAGAGGAATGCCGAGCCTGAGGGCGCGGTCGAGTGCCGGGTTCTCCACAAACAGCGTACCTCCTTTCAGGTCCATCTGAGATGGGGTCGGCGGCCGGGGATAAAAGAGTGGCGGGTCAGGGATGGCCCCGCTCGGCAAGGATGCGCCCGACGATCTGGGACGAGGAGGAGAGAGGCCCCTCGTACCGGCCGATCCGCACCACGCGGGCCCGCAGGCCGTGCTCCCGCAGGGCCCACTCAAGGTCCTCCTCCTTGAAGAACTGGTTGAAGCCGAGGGTGATCACGTCGGGATCGATCGCCCTGATAGGGGCGAACAGATCGGTCTGGTCGCCGAGGCGGGCATGGTCGACAGGCTTCAGGGCCGCCACCATCGCGAGGCGCTGCTCCTCCGGTATGATGGGCTTTGGCTTGTGGCGGACATTGACGTCCCGCGCCACGATCACGTGGAGTTCGTCGCCGAGTTTCTTCGACTCCTCCAGGTAGAAGAGGTGTCCGGGGTGGAGGATGTCGAAGGTGCCGGTGGCGACGATCCGCCTCATTCCACCACCTCGAGGTGATAGGGCTGGCCGTCCGCGGTGAAGCAGGCCCAGTCGTCGGGGCCGTACGGCCAGCCGATGATCAGGTTGCACCGGCCTGTCCTCGGGAAGAAGGAGAGGTCGGCGTCCGAGGGATAGAGGACGCCGTTCGGGTGGGAGTGGGCGCTCCCCGCGTTGTGGGTGCCGAGGGGGAGCATGTCCAGGAAGACGCTCGCGCTCTCCTCGTTGCTCGTCGTGCCCGGGACGAGGTCGAGTTCCCTGATGACGCCGTCCTCTTCCCTGAGGATGGCGGCGAACTCGTTCGGATGGTTCTCGGCCCCCAGCCTGAGGAGGAGGTCGAGGAGGTCGGCGGAGATACCCCTGATCTTCATAGGTCTATGGAACTTGGGCGGCATGGCCAATCAATGATTGCATCTGAGGATCAGAAGGGGCCGTCCTGCACATAGCTCCTGCCGAACTGCACCGCGACCTCGGCCCGCGCCAGTTCCCGGCCGAGATAGGCGGCGTGGTCGAGGCGGGTGACGCAGCCGCCCTCCAGCAGGGCGGCGGCGAGGGCGGCGGCCGTCCGGCCCTGGTAGACCGTCCCCCTGTGTTCGACCAGGATCCAGCCGCCGTCGACGGCGATCCTGATGTTCCCCGCGGGGTCTGGGGTGAAGGCGTCGGGGGCGGGGGCGACGTCGAGAGCCTCGCCCGCGGGGAGGGGCTCGCGCCGCCGCCTCTTCTCCTTGAGGACGAGGAGGTCGATGCCGAGGTCCTTCGGGTACGGGTGCTCGCCCATCGCCGCCATCATCTCTGTCGCCCGGCGCATCTCCGCGACCGATCCCCTCGTCTTGTCGGAGTGTTCTGAGGTGAAGACAACAGAGGCCCCGACCTCATGGGCGCAGGCCGCAAGGAGGGCGTTCACCCCGACGGAGTCTGCGTCGATGAGTTCCGTGACGTTGCCGGCGCCGAAGAAGAGAGGGACGCCGGCATCGGAAAATTCGCACAGGGACGCAACAAGGCCCGAGCCCGCGGGCTGGAGGAGGGGGTCGGCAAGGAGTGCGGAGATACCGGCGTCCTGCGCCGCACGGAGGTTCGCCGCAAGGCCGGCCGCACCGGGCACGACGACCGCCGCAACACCGGCCGCGGCCACCTCCTCCCCGACGAGGGGGATGTTCCCCTCGTGGAGGGAGAGGATGAGGTCGGCCCGGCAGAGCGCCGCCCTGATCAGGGCCGGGTCCTGTGTGTCCGCGGCAAGAGGCCCCTCGATCCCGTCGAGGGCCGCAAAGCACCGTCCCACGTCGGAAGACGAGGCGTCGAAGCCGAAGCCGAGGTCGACGATGTCGGCACCCCTCACAAAGAAGTCCTCGACGGCCGCACGGAGCGCCGGATGGCGGTGGGCGTCCATGATCTCGGCGAGGACCTTCATCCGCGACCCGCCGCCGATCTTCGTTCCCCGCAGGATGATCTCGGGCTCCGCGGCATCTTCGAGGGTGGAAAGGCGGCGATACGCCGCGTCCCGTCTCTCCGCGGCAAAGAGTTCATCGGCAGGGATATCCCGGGAGAGGGCGACCTTCCCGAGGAGGGGGAGAATCATGGCGAGGTCCGCGGCGTGGCGCGGACCGCGATAGACAGGCACGCCAGTCTCCTCCTCGACGGAGGCAAAGGAGGCCGTCGACATCCCGGAGACGAGGACGACATCATAGTCTCCGGATTCTACGAGGCCCTGTAATTTTTCAGGGGTCAGGAACGCGGCGATCTCGCCGGTGACGACGACGTCGGCGTCAAAGCCTTCGGCGGCCTTCCGGACGACTCCGGCGGTCGCCTCGCCTGTGGGAAGGAGGATCCGCATACCATTCCTTAAGAGGGCGGAGACCTAAAATAATCTGATCCCATGCTGAGATGTGATCTGCACATCCATACCAGATATTCCCGTGACGGCGAGAGCAGCGTCGAGGATATACTGAGACAGGCCGAGGCCGTCGGGCTCGACGCGGTTGCGATCACCGACCACGACACCGTGGAGGGGGCCCTCCATGCCCTCCAGTGCCGGACGTCCGTGATCGTCATACCCGGGACGGAGATCTCGACAAAACAGGGACACCTCCTTGCCCTCGGCGTCACAAAAGCCTTCCCGAAGGGCATGGACTTTTTTGAGGCCGTCCACCGCACCCGTGAGGCCGGCGCCGTCCTCATCCTCCCCCACCCCTACCATATGTGGCGCCACGGCGTCGGCCTGAAACTCAAGGCCGGTCCGGCCCTCGTCGACGCCATCGAGGTCTTCAACAGCCGGTACATCATGGGGACCGCGAACAGGAAGGCGGCAATGGTTGCTCGCGACCTCGGAAAACCCGCGGTTGGAGGGAGCGACGCACACCAGGCCCGTTTTGTCGGCTACGGCTACACCCTCGTCAATGCTGACCGCAACCTCGACGCCATCCTTGAGGCGATCCGCACCGGGAAGACCGCGGCAGGCGGGAGGATGACCCCGCTCCGCTCATATACCACCCAGTCCTTGAAGAGTTCCTGGAAGAAGATTCAGGCCAGGATCCCGAAATGAGGCTTGCGTTCAGGATCGGCTACTGGGGCGACGACTTCTACGGTTCCCAGGTCCAGCCCAGCGTGCGCACCGTGGAGGGCGACGTGATCGCGGCGTGTAAAGAGATCGGCCTGTTCACAAACCCGAAGGAGGCAAGGTTCGCCTTCGCCGGCAGGACCGACCGCGGAGTCCATGCCGCGGGGCAGGTCTGCGCCTTCACGACAGACGAACCGGAGAGAGCGGTGACGGCCCTGCGGTACGAACTCCCTGCCGACATCTGGACGACCGGATGGGCAGAGGTCCCCGAGCGGTTCAACCCGAGAAAAGAGGCCCTTGCACGGACGTATCGGTACTATTTTGTCGACCACCCGGGCGACACGGCGGCGATGGACGACGCAGCGCAGGCATTTGTGGGGGAGCACGACTTCTCCCTCTTCTCCCGGCAGAGCGAGAGAGATCCTCTCCGCCATGTCATGGCGGCCCATGTCGCGGATGAGGACGGCTTCTGCGTCTTTACGGTGACGGCAGAGAGTTTCCTCTGGAACATGGTGCGGTGCATGGCCTTCGCCCTCGCCGCGGTCGGCAGAGGGGAGAGGGACACCGCCGGGATCAGGGCCCTGCTGGAGGGTAATGGGACGGCGCGTGTACCGGCCGCGCCACCCGGCGGTCTGATCCTCACCAAAGTCGCCTATCCCTTCCCCTTCACCCCTCTTCCCCCCTCACCGAAGGCAGAGAGGGCACTTGTCGGGCGTGAACATGACTTCAGGTTGAAAAAAAGGGTGAATGCAGCTCTACGCGGGCTGAGCCTGGATCTCCTTCGGGAGGAGCAGGCCGACAACGAACTCAGGGACCTGCCGTGAGGTCTTGACAGAGAGGAAGAAGTTCTCCTTTCCCTCAACAAGCCCCCTGTACTTCATGAGCATCTTGAAGTCTGTGGACAGGAGGGTGACGCCAAAGACCTTCATGCTGGCATGGTGCTCTGCCACTTCCTTCTCGTCGCCGACGACGAGTTTCTCCCTGTTGCCATTGACGTCGAGGATGAGTTCGTTGTCATAGCTGAGGACCATCATCCTGGCGTTCCCGACAGTGACAGGTTCGCCGTCAGGGAACCAGGCATTGTAGGTCGTCATGTACGGGTAGATGGTGCCAGGCGTCGGGCTTCCGATCTCGACGTCCAGGGTGAATACCGCCGCAACGGCGAGGAGCAGGAGGAGCCCGAGGACGCCGAGAACGACCCTCTTCTTCCCGCCCTTTTTGACGGGCTCGGGGGCCGGGGGAGGAGGAGGAGGGGGCGTCGTGGGCTGCTCGACCGGGCCTGGCTGTGCGGGGGTTGCCGGGGGGACGGCACCGTCCGCCGCGTCATCGTGGACATGTTCGTCTGTCATGGTCTCTCCGGGGAGAGTGCGTCCCTACACCATTTATGGGTGCTGGA